>NZ_DAOLQM010000034.1:0-13428 GCF_035418125.1 Atribacter sp.
GATAAATGTACTGTGTCTTCCACTTTCAAGCTATTCTTGGTGTATGAATGGGATTTTGATACAGTCTGAATGACGGAACAGTAAAAAACTCAAATCCCCCTAACCCCCTTTTCTAAAGGGGGAAATTGATTGGCATATACATATTTTCATTATTATTTTCTCATTATTATTTGGTGCTGTTATGCAGCAAAATAGTCTATCCTGAAAACCAACGGGCATGATAAATCAAGCCCCTAAAAAATAATTTAAAAATGTAGGGGCACAATCTATTGTGCCCATTATTTAATTTATGTAGCGACATGCCATGGCATGTCGAATGAATCCTGGGTTTTCATTCTCATCTGGTACCACAAAGTGGCATGAGGGTCTATCCTGAAAAAGCAGTGAGAAGTGAGTGGTGAATTTTAAAAATAATCACCCTCATCCTCGCCTTCTTTCCTGAAGGAAGAATGAGTTAAAAAATCAATAATTCGGTTTTTTTGACGGTGGCGAAATTTAAACTTAATGCCAACACATATAACTATTCAAAAAAAAGTAGTTTTTATTTTTGATTAGCGATTTGAGAGAAAAGACCAATAATTTTTCTGGGAACTCCAAAATAACGTTCAAACAACAGGCTATGACCAGTTGGAAACCAAAATATTTTTTTTGGTGAAGTAGTAACATCAAAGAGCGCCCAGGTACATTCAAGAGGAACAATGACATCCTGGCTAGCATTGAAAAAAAAGACCGGAACCTGATCTAAATAAGATATCCAATGCAATGGATCGATATCCTTCCATTGCTGTGCAAGGTCAAACGGTGAAATTTTTTTCTTAAGAAGGCTATAGCGGATATTGACCATGGAATCAAGTAGGCTTTCACGGGCAAGAATTTCTATATTTCCGCCTCCTACCACCAGGGCAATTCCTTTAAAATTTTTATATTGGCCACAAACAATACTACCAATTATCGCACCCAAGCTTACCCCCCAGAAAAAAAGAGAATGATGATCAAAGTCAGGATGATTTTCAATAAATCGAAGGGCGATTAAAGAATCGTTAATGGTTCTATAAAAGGCTTTTTTATCATTTTCTATATCAGGAGAAAGAATATCTTTCCCAGCTTGAGTTCGATCACCATGATATTCCATGTCTATGGCTAATGCCATAAAACCTGACTTTCCAAGCTCGTTGGCAAGAAATTGTATGTTTTCTTTACTACCATGATAATAATGAAGGAAAAAAATTGCCGGGTAGGGAGGGGGTGTGGTTGGTTTAATCATCAATGCAGGTATATGTGGGTTAATATGCAGCTTGGTTAAGAGATAATTTTTACTTTGACGGATTATTTGATGGGAATTATGGTCTACATTCATTTATTTTCACCAATAAGCTGTTATTGTTGTTTTTCATATAAAAATATAAATTGACAGCACAAACCAGCTCAATTATACTCTAAAAAAGATCGGAAGTCTTATTGTTTTTTTGTTTTATGGCAATCTAATATAACAAGGAGGTGAAAAATCAATTAATATTATAAGAAGATAATTATTCGTTAAAAAATATTAAAAGGAGGGTTATTTATGAAAAGAAATAGATCAAGGTTGGTCTTGTATATTAGTATTGTTACAATTCTTGTCCTCAGTTTTTTCCTCTCAACAGGCATCTCTAATGCGCAAGATAAAAAACTCACATTTTACTATGTAGACCACGGAACACCTGGCAATCCTTTTTGGGCGGTTTATTATAAGGGAATTGAAGATGCTACCCAGTGGTTAGCCCAGTTTGGTGTAGAAGTGAAGCATCTTTCTGCCGAAGCCGATGTAAAAAAACAGATTGATATGTTAAAAATGGCTGTGGCGGCAAAACCCGATGGATTGGTTACTTCAATAATTGATCCAAAAACTTTCGATCCCATTCTTCGACCAGCTGTTGAAGCAGGAATGGCGTTAATGGCAGCTAATGTTGAGGATCCTCGTCCTCCCGAGGAAAGGATTCCCTATTTAGCCTATTATGGAGAAGACACTTGGAAATCTGGCGTTGAGTTAGGAGCAGCTTTAATTAAATTCATCAAAGAAACCAACGGTTTCCAACCCAAGCATATACTGCTGTGTAATCCCATGGCAGGCCATTACGTTTGGGAAGCGCGGCTCCAAATGTTAGGAGAAACCTTGGAAAAAGAATATGGAACCAAGCAAGATAAAGTTGTAGTTGGTGAAGATCCAACTAAAGCTATGGAAATTATTCGAGCCTTTTTGGTAAAGAATCCTGAAGTTGATGTTATTTGTGCCCCAACTCACTTTACTCATGCTAATGTAAGTTTGGTAAAAGAATTAGGTAGAGAAGCCGGTAAAGATATTTATCTCTGTTGTTTCGATATGATGCCGGAAACGCTTCAGGATATTAAAGATGGAAAAGTGGTTTGTACTCATGACCAGCAACAATATTTACAAGGCTTTCTACCACTGATCGATCTCTATCTCTATAAAGCAAAATATAATGTTCATCCTTACGGAATTGTATCAACTGGACCAATTATTATTGATCGATATAACGTAGATACAGTAATTGAGGGAGCAAAAGCCGGATATCGGTAAATTTGTTGATAAAAATCCTGCCCGTTTTTTTTAACGGGCAGGATGGGTCAATTCCCATTCTTTGAGAGGAGATAGGATTATGAACACTGAGACTGCATCGATTGAAAATGAAACCTCCCCACTTCTCAAAATTAAAGGATTAACCAAACGTTTTGGAGGAGTCATTGCCCTCAATAAAGTAGATTTTGATGTAAATTACAATGAAGTTGTTGGTCTACTTGGTGATAATGGAGCAGGAAAATCTACTATGGTAAAAACTATAATGGGAGTTTTTCCACCCGATCAAGGTGAAATGTTTTTCATGGGAAAAAAAATTTCTTTCCGTTCACCAGAAGAAGCAAGAGCAGCTGGTATTGAGATTGTCTATCAAGGAATGAACCTTATTGAAACTATGAACATCTGGAGAAATTTTTTTGTTGGTAAAGAAGAAGTGAAAAAGGATAGTTTTTTTAAATTTCTTGACGTTAAGACCATGAAACAACGAACCAGTGAAAATTTAGAAAAAGTACGGGTAAGCATGAGATCTCCTGATGAATACGTCAATATCCTGTCGGGAGGTCAGAAACAATCAATTGCTATAGGTCGAGCCCTTTACTTTGGTGCTAAGTTACTCATTCTCGATGAACCAACAACTGCTTTATCAGTACGAGAAACTGAAAAAGTGCTTGATTTTATCAAATCTCTCAAAAAGGAAGGCGTTTCGGTTATATTTATTACCCATAATATTTATCATGTATTTGATGTTGCTGATCGCTTTGAAATTTTAGACCACGGTATCAAAATTGGTTCTCTTTCTCGTCATGAAGCTGACGCTGGAACCTGCTCTCCAGAAATTATAATGGAAATTATCAGAAGGGGGAGAAAAGATGCCTGAGCAAACTCATCTGAAACCTCCAAAATCAGCAAAATCCATTCTAATGCGATCGGAAACAATAGTTGTTATTCTCCTCATGACTTTTTTTATTCTTTTTTCTCGGATATCAGCAGGTTTTTTTTCCTCAAGCATGCTAAATGTCATTTTTTTAACCGGTTCCGAATTAGGAATTATTGCCTTAGGTGTAACCTTATTAATTATCTCCGGTGAAATGGATCTTTCAGTTGCATCGGTTTTTGTTTTCAGTAATTACATAGTTTTAATTAGTAATCAATTTGGTTTGCCGATTCTGGTCAGTTTTATTCTTGGAATAATATTTGGAATTGGTGCTGGATTCTTAAATGGATTTTTCACTATGAAATTTAAAATTCCGTCATTTGTTGTTACCCTGGGATTTATGATTTTTTGGAGGGCAGTTTTAGCTGGATTAACCAATGGAGAACCTACTTATTATGAGGGAGTTCCTACTCGATTATTTAAGGTATTAGGTGGACAAATCGGATTCATACCGAATCAATTTATCTGGTTCTGTATTTTAGCAGTTGTATTCAGCATTGTCCTCAATCGAACCAAGTTTGGCAACTGGATTATGGCAACCGGAGGAAGTATTCAAACCGCTCGGGCTTTAGGGGTTAATATATTTCGCACCAAAATGATCTGTTTTATGATTTCATCATCTTTAGCCGCATTTGCTGGAGCATCGTTTTTGGTTCGTTCTAGTTACCTTGATCCTATTGTAGCTACAGGAATGGAATTAGAGGCAGTAGCAGCTGCTGTTATTGGAGGGACTGTTCTTACCGGCGGAATTGGGAGTATCATTGGAACATCGATATGTGCCTTCCTTCTTAAGGTAGTACAAGTAGGAATTGCAACCTATGGAATTCGAGTCGAATATTATAATGTTCTGGTTGGAATCTTGCTCATGATTGCTGCAGTAATCAATAGCGCCTTGATAAAAAAACTCCTAAAAACTTAAGACTTGAGGGTTAAAAGGACAAGGAGAGAACGTAGGAGGAGAGCGTGAAAAACATACCTAATCATTATCAGGACAATCAAGTAGCTATTCAGGATATACCATTTAAGAGAAAATTCACCTTACGTTACGAAATAACCGTTATCCTTGCCTTAGCGATTATTTTTGTATTTTTTTCAATATTATCTCCAAATTTTCTTGGGCCGCTTATCCTTCCTGGAATACTCCTGATCGGTGCAGAATTGGGAATATTAGCCTTGGGTCAAACTTTCGTTATTATTTCAGGAGAAATTGATCTCTCTATAGCATCGGTTTATGGTTGGGCGGCAGTTATTTCCACTCTTTTATCTAATTATGGTTTTCCTTATCCGGTCGGTTTAATTATTGCGATTGCTTTTGGATGCATGATCGGTTATTTGAACGGGTTAATAACTCAAAAATTTAAGATACCTGCTCTGATTGCTACCTTGGGTATGATGTGGATTCTAAGGGGAAATCTAATTGGACTCTTCGGTGGGAGTTTTATTTCTTATAAAGGGAAAGAATCAATCCTATTGCAATCACTTGGTGGTCGAATTGGCTATTTCCCTCGCCTTTTTTTCTGGTTTGTTGGAATTGCTTTGCTGCTTAATTATATTTTATATCATACTCGATTGGGGAATTGGATATTTGCTACCGGTGGAAATCGTGAAACGGCTCGAGCGTTGGGTGTGAACACCACCCGGAGTAAAATTGCTTCTTTCGTTATTTGTTCTGCTTTAGCAGCTTTTGCGGGTGGGGTTTATATTGGACGGATCGATTGGTTTTTAACTCGGATTGGTATGAGTAGTATGGGTTATGGTTTAGAAATAGAGGCGATTGCAGCATCCATTATGGGAGGAACGGCTTTCACTGGAGGGAAAGGAAGTATTATTGCAGTTTCAATTGCAGCATTTGCTTTTTCTTCTTTTAAAAGTGGTTTGATATTAATTGGAGCAACTGGATACTGGATTGATGCCGCAGTAGCAGTTCTTCTCATCCTTTTTTGCCTTCTCCAACGAATGGGACGCAGCAGCAATCATACTTGATGTATAGGAAATATATGGTAGAATTGAAAAAATTCTTTTTTGGGAAGGTGAGAACTTGATGCAGAAGGCCCACTATTCATTCGAGAGATCAGGTGTATTTAATCCCAAGCAAATATTTTATCATTTAAGCATACCTGAGTTGTTTGAACATGCTTTGCAAAAAAAAGAGGGCATATTATCATCTACAGGTGCATTCAGTGTTCTCACCGGAGCTTATACCGGTCGATCACCAGAAGATCGTTTTTTTGTCGATGATGAAACCACTCATGATTTGATTGACTGGGGAAAGGCCAATAAACCGATATCCCAGGAAATCTATGAGCATTTAAATGCCAAACTGGTCAGTTATCTCCAACAAAAAGATGTATACATCGATGACGCCTATGTAGGAACTGACCCAGAAAATCGCTTGGCAGTTCGTTTTATAAACGAATATGCATATTCTTCAATCTTTGTTAATAATATGTTTTTAGAACCCACTGCCCAAGAATTACAATCTTTTATTCCGGATTTTACCGTATTGTGTTTTCCACGTTTTAAAGCAATTCCTGAAATCGATGAAGTGCGATCGGAAGCCTTTGTTATTATCAATTTCAAAGAGAAAAAAGTGATCATCGGTGGCACCTCCTATGGTGGCGAGATAAAAAAAGCTATTTTTACTGTGATGAACTATCTTCTTCCACAAAAAGGAATTCTTCCTATGCATTGCTCGGCTAATATCGGAAAAGAAGGAGATGTGGCTATATTTTTTGGCTTATCAGGAACTGGTAAAACTTCGCTTTCAGCCGATATCGAAAGACGTTTGATTGGCGATGATGAACATGGTTGGTCAGATCAGGGAATCTTTAACTTTGAAGGAGGCTGCTATGCAAAGTGTATCAATCTTTCCAAAGATAAAGAACCACAAATCTGGGATGCTATCCGCTACGGAGCAATAATGGAAAATATTTATCTTGAACCAGATTCACGTCAACCAGACTATACTGACGACCGATATACCGAGAATACTCGGGTGAGCTATCCAATTGAATTTATTCCAAATGCTTTGATACCGGGAATTGCAAAACACCCACAAGTGGTCATATTTTTAACTGCCGATGCCTTCGGAGTTATGCCGCCAGTAGCGAAATTAACGACTGAAAAAGCAGTTTATAACTTCATTTTAGGGTATACCAGTAAATTGGCTGGAACTGAGAGAGGGATAGTAGAGCCACAAACTACCTTTTCGGTCTGCTTTGGAGCGCCCTTTATGCCTCTCAATCCAAAAACTTACGCCCAGATGTTGGGAAAGAAGATATCCCAGCATGGTTCCAGAGTTTATTTGATTAATACCGGTTGGATTGGAGGTCCTTACGGGATAGGGAAGAGAATCGATATTGATTATACTCGGAAGATGGTCAGGGCAGCGATTGATGGAACGATTGATCAGAATGGCTACCGTGAAGACCCAGTTTTCCGGCTTTTAATACCGAAGGAATTACCTGATATTCCCAATGATATCTTGAATCCGGGAAATCTTTGGAACAATCACTCTAATTATACCAACGAGGCTCAAAAATTGAGAAATCGTTTTGATGAGGTCATGAAGAAATACTTGCCTCTATAAGAAATGGTGAAGAAATAAAAAGCGGCCGCCTTAAACGGCCACTTTTTTAATATCTGTAAATCTCTTCGTCAGTGAGGAGCTGAAAGTTGTTTCGCTCTAAAACACTTTGAGCTCTTGGCTGGCTTTCAACCTGAATAATGAGTATTGCCTTCTTGCCACTGGCCACAACAAATCCGTAGGCATCCTCGATGTTGATGCTGTTTTCCGATAGGACTTGGGCAACCCGGTGGAGACCACCTGGAATATCTTCCATAATGACTGCAATAACCTCTTGCAGATAAGAAGGGATTCCTTGGCTGCGAAGAATTTCAAAAGCTTTATGGGGTTGATCAACTAAAACTTTAATAACCCCAAATCCATTCGCGCTGGATATGGTTATCGCCCGAATATTAATCGAAGCTTCTGTGAACAAACGAGTTAACTTTTCTATTCTCCCCGGTTTATTTTCAGCAAAAATTGAAACCTGATGAGCCATATTGTGTGCGCACTCCTTTCAAGATAAGTTATAATTGTCGTTTATCAATCACCCGCACGGCTTTTCCCTCAGTTGTGGGAAGGGTCCCTGGTTCAACTAAGACGATTTCTGGAGTGACTAATGTTTCTGAACGAATTTCTGCCTGAATGCGTTCTCTCAACCTTTCCAGCTTGGGAAGGTCACCAATAAAGAGTTCGGGTTTAATTTCTATTTCGATTTTCATCGTATCGCGAAGGTCTTTTCTCTCTAAGGTGATGAGATAGTTTGAACCAACTTCAGGATTGTTCATCAATACTTTATCGATTTGTATCGGGAAAATGTTTACTCCGTGGTAAATAAACATGTCATCAGTCCGTCCTTGAATTCGAGATATCCGGTAATGGGTTCTCCCACAAGGACATGGTTCATCGATCCAATAAGCCAAATCTTTAGTACGGTAACGGAGTATAGGAGTTGCTTGTCGGCAAAGAGTAGTGAGAACCATTTCACCCAGTTCGCCAGCTGGGCATGGCTCGAGTGTTTTTGGATTAACAATTTCTAAAAAATAAGCGTCTTCCCAAACGTGTAATCCAGTCTGATAGGCGCATTCAAAGGCGACTCCAGGACCATTCATTTCGGATA
The DNA here is from genome assembly GCF_035418125.1 of Atribacter sp. Lineage (NCBI taxonomy): Bacteria > Pseudomonadati > Atribacterota > Atribacteria > Atribacterales > Atribacteraceae > Atribacter > Atribacter sp. The sequence continues at coordinate 8,195 of NZ_DAOLQM010000034.1, forward strand.
AACCATAGGAATTGAATGCTTTTGCTTGATAAAGCTCCTCGATTCGGTGACGGGTTTCTTCGCTGTGGGGCTCAGCTCCAATCAGCATGATCTTCAAGTTTAAATCTCGAGACGAATCTAAGCCTTCACTTTTAATCAGGTTGGAAAGCAGGAGGGCATAGCTCGGAATAATATGTGTCACTGTCGTTTGAAAGTTTTTAAGAAACCAGATTTGACGTTTACTGTTTCCTGCTGCAATCGGTATCACCAAGGTACCGATTTTTTCAGCTCCATAATGCATGCCAAGACCTCCAGTAAAAAGGCCATAGCTCATCATATTTTGAAATATATCATTCTTCCGGACCCCCACCCCATAGAGTGAACGTGCCACCAAATTTGACCAAGAGTCAATATCAGCAGCAGTATGATAAATAACAGTTGGAACACCGGTCGTTCCAGATGACGAGTGAAGACGAACCACTTCTTCCAGTGGTTTGGCTAAAAAACCATAAGGAAACCCACTCCGCAAGTCTTCTTTGGACGTAGGAGGGATGTTTTGCAGATCCTTGGTGGTTAATATTTTTTCCGGTTGAATATGATTTTGTGTGAACAATTTCTTATAATAGGATGTTTTTGCTGCCCGCTGCATGGTTTCTTGCAACCGTTTTGATTGCAGTTGGACCAATTGATCTCGATCCAATGTTTCGATCTCCTTTTCCCAATACAATTGATATCACCTTCTTTTTTCTTTCTTCAAATGCTCATAATGATCAATTGGAAGAAATCATTTCCTACAATAACTAAAAAACTAAAAAATTAAAACTCATAGTATTTATATCACACTCAGGTTTAAATTTACCATGGAACATTCATATTTTTACGAAAAAGCTTTGTTATAATAGTAATAAACATCATCAACCTTATTCGGAAAGCTATTGGAAGTGAAGGTGCATATATGGATATTCAAATAAATGGATTAGTAAGTTTTTTGGCTGGTTTACTATCCTTTTTGTCTCCTTGTGTTTTAGGTATAGCTCCAGCTTATGTGAGTTATATCAGTGGGGTTGAATCACTTGAAAAAGAACGAAAGAAAGTTTTTCTCCACACCATTCTTTTTGTGGTTGGATTTTCTATGGTTTTTATATTCATGGGCGTCGGAGCTTCTTTTTTAGGAACATTTTTGATGAAATATAAAGTATGGTTTAACCGGATAGCTGGGTTTATCATTATAATTTTTGGTTTACAAATTTTGGGAATTTTAAAAATTAAGATGTTTTACGCCGAAAAGAGAATCCAACCTAAAAAAACCTGGGCAAAGATGAGAAGCTTGATATTGGGGGTTACTTTCGGATTAGGATGGACACCTTGTGTTGGTCCCATCTTAGGCTCGATTCTTCTCTATGTATCAACTTTAGGGAACGTATTACAGGGAGGTATTTATTTATCTTTTTATGCCCTTGGATTAGCCATACCTTTTATTTTATTGGGTTTAGGTTGGGGATATATGATGAGTGTTCTTCGGACGCTTCAAAAAAGAGGCCATATCATTGAAATAATTAGCGGAATTTTACTGATTTTTTTGGGAATTATATTAATGTTTGATCAAATGAATGCTTTCATCGCTTTCCTGGGATTGGAGAATATAGTTCCCGGTGAAAGCTGGTTTTTGAATCAATAACAGAAAGAATTGAGGGAGTTTATGGCAAGAAAGTCTCAACCAGTTAAAGGGTTTGGAGTTGTCTCAAAAAAATTAAGTTTATCTAACCGAGCCTATCGGGGAATTCACGCTATTAAGGTAAAGAATATTGTAGGAAGTGTAGGTCGAGTGCAAGACCTTTTGAGTGGTTTTAGACTAAAAAATCCTGATGTTCGCTACTATCGGTTAAGGAAAATTATGGAAAAAGGTGATGTTGTTCCTCCAATTATTGTTTATAAAGTTGGCAACGAGTATTATGTTTTAGATGGAAACCATCGAGTGGCAATTGCTAAAGAACTGGGAATAGAATTCATCGATGCTGAGGTAATCGAGTTTTTTCCCAGCGAAAGAAAAGAAAGTCGGACCCTTCGAAAAAAGAGAATTGAATTTGAAAACTTAACCGGATTAAAGGGAATCGATTTAACTGAACACCGTCATTATGATACTTTTTTCAATTATATCAATGACTATGCTCACCAAATGGAATTATTTCTTAAAAGAAAAGTTGATATAAAGGAAGCTGCTTTAAACTGGTTTCTTTCAGTCTATACTCCCGCGGTTCAATGTATTGTAGAAAAGGGTTTAGAGGATGTATATCAAGGGAAAACTTTAGGAGATATTTTTTGCTTTATTCTTGATTATAAATGGTACAAAAGTCAAAAAGAGGGTTATGATATCGGCTTTGACAATGCTATGCAAGGATTTATTGAAGAAATTCTTGGAAAAGAGGAACCTGAGGAGAAGAAAACCTTGATAGAAAAGTTCGAGGGTTTATTGGAGGAGGTTTTACCGTGGATCAAAAAGGAATAATCTGGCATGCCCTTTCATCTCAAGAAGTCATACAGCAACTGGAAACCGACTTAGAAAAAGGCATAAAAGGAGAAGAAGCAAAACAAAGACTTGCTGATAAAGGACGGAATGTTCTTCCTACCGGAAAAAGAAAAACCATTTTAGGTATGTTTATCGACCAATTTAAAGATTTCTTGATTCTCATCTTAGTTGCTGCCGCTGCCATTTCAGGTTTGTTGGGAGAAACCACCGATGCCACAGTTATCATCGCTATTTTAATCATTAATGCAGTTTTAGGAGTTAGCCAAGAAAGAAAAGCTAGCAAGGCGCTGGATGCCTTAAAAAAGATGTCGGTACCCGAGTGTGAAGTTATTCGCGATGGATTATTACAGAAAATTTCTTCAGAAGAATTGGTTCCTGGTGATGTTATTCTCCTCCACGAAGGAGACTACGTGCCGGCAGATTTACGTCTCATTGAAGTCTATAATCTGCGTATCGATGAAGCGAGCCTAACTGGCGAGTCAGTGCCAGTCGAAAAAATAACTGATTCAATGGCTGAAAACTTACCCATCTCCGATCGCCTTAATATGGCCTATTCAGGAACTATTGTTGCTTATGGTCGAGCCAAGGGGGTAGTTACTGAAACCGGTATAAATCGGGAAATAGGAAAAATTGCCCAATTATTGGAGAAAGAAGAAGAAGTTGTCACCCCCCTCCAGAAGCGATTGGCCGGTTTGGGCAAGCTGTTAGGATATTTAACTTTAATTGTTTGTGGAGTAGTTTTTGTGGTTGGAATCATCCGAGGCGAGCAAATTTTTGACATGTTTATGACAGCAGTTAGTTTAGCAGTGGCCGCTATCCCAGAAGGACTTCCAGCCATAGTAACCATTGTTCTTGCCTTAGGAGTCACCCGAATGAGCCAACACAATGCTATCGTTCGCAAACTACCTGCTGTTGAAACCCTGGGAAGTGCTACGGTGATTTGTACTGATAAAACCGGAACTTTGACACAGAACCAGATGACTGTTCAGGAAGTTTTTCAAATGAATGAAGAAGGGGAAGAGGTCCAATCACGGATCTTTATGCCCAGTGAGGCTCTCATCCAAATTGGAGTTCTTTGTAATGATAGTTCAATAGCTAATAATAATGGCAAAGTGCAACGCTTTGGTGATCCCACTGAATTGGCATTAATCGAATTAGCAGAAAAAAATGGTTATTCAGTGAAGAAGATTCGACAAGATTTTCCCCGTTTAGATGAAGTCCCTTTTGATTCGAAACGGAAAATGATGTCAACTCTGCATGAACTCAATGGGAAAAGGAAAATTTTAGTGAAGGGCGCCCCTGACATTTTAATTACCCGTTGCAACTCTTATCAATCAGGAGGTCAAATACTTCCCCTTGGCGAAAAGGATCGACTATTCATACTTAACACCATTGAAGAAATGGCCGGGAAGGCCTTACGCGTATTGGCTTTTGCTGATAAAGAGATACCGGATCAAAAGAAAATTAGCCAGGAAGATGAAAATGATCTGAATTTCCAAGGATTAGTTGGCATGATAGATCCTCCTCGACCAGAAGTAAAACAAGCCTTAGAAGAAGCCAATAGTGCGGGAATTGAAACTATTATGATCACCGGCGATAATCTACTTACAGCAAGAACCATTGCTCAAGATTTGGGACTGGTGCAATCTGGGGACGAAGCCATCACCGGACAAGAAATGGAAAAGCTTTCTCAAGAGACCTTAATGGAAAAGATCAAACATCTTCGAGTATTTGCTCGGGTTTGGCCAGAACAAAAATTAAACATCGTTGAGGCTCTTCAAAAAAACCAGGAAGTAGTGGCAATGACCGGTGATGGAGTAAATGATGCACCGGCTTTGAAAAAAGCTGATATTGGTGTAGCCATGGGAATCACCGGAACCGATGTTGCCAAGGAAGTAGCCGATGTCGTTTTAATGGATGATAATTTTGCTACTATCGTTAAAGCGATTGAAGAAGGGCGAGTCATTTTTGATAATATCAGGAAATTCGTCATGTATCTCTTGGCTTGTAATATCGGTGAAATCTTTGCAATTTTTATACCGATATTAATCGGTCTTCACCGTCCTCTGGTCCCAGTTCAAATATTACTTATTAATTTAGTAACCGATGGATTGCCAGCTATGGCTTTAGGAGTTGATAGCCCTGAACCAGATATTATGATGAGAAGGCCTCGTAATCCCAAAGAAGGAATTCTCAATCCCCAATCCATGAAAATAATCCTCTTTAATTCGGTGTTTATAGCTATCTCAGTTATCATTGCTTTTGTTGCTGGTACAAGGATCGGTGGGATTGAAACCGGCCGAACCATGGCTTTTGTTACTCTGGCGTTTTCAGAGCTGCTTCGAGCTTATAGTTTTCGATCAGAAAAAAGAAATTTTTGGCAAATTAATCTCCGATCAAATCTTTATCTTATTGAAGCTGCATTATTATCGGCAGCAATTGTGTTGATTACAGTAATAGTTCCTTCTGCTGCTCAAGTTTTCTCTAATGTTCCACTGAATGGATTAGAATGGATGTATACTATAGTCTTTTCTTTTATTTCATTTTTTGCTTACGAAATTTGGAAGCTCTGGGATAGAAATCGTCATCAATAAAAAGAAGATCGGAATGAACCTTAGGGATTGATTAACTTTTTTTAAAAACGTCGTTTAGACAATATCATAATTCCCATCTTACACCAAGAATAGCTTGAAAGTGGAAGACACAGTACATTTATCTTCAGTTTTTG
>NZ_DAOLQM010000035.1:0-13357 GCF_035418125.1 Atribacter sp.
ATCATTCACACCCTCATAATCACACAGGGTCCTAATGAATAACCCATCACCCCCTTTTATCCTGAGATAAACCCGGCTAAAAAACCTCCGAGTATTTTTTAAGATTTTGTATTTTGCTTTCCAATCATTGGTATAAAAATACCAGCAATTAAAAGCTTATAACTGACTTTCAACTAAATTTCTATTTTGATATTTTTCCATTCTAAATATTGGTCAAGTCCATAATGACCGAGTTCTAAACCAATCCCACTTTCTTTCCATCCCGGATAAGGTGCATACAAACTGTCCGGACTAATATTATTTATGGCCACATTTCCCCATTCCAGATTTTCTGCGACCCATCCAGCCTTCTTGATATCGCTGGTATATACATAGGCAACTAAACCATACCGAGTGTTATTAGCTTTAATAACCGCTTCCTCAACACTGGAAAAAGAATCGATAGCAACGATCGGTCCAAAGGGTTCATCCATCATGATTTTCATTGACGGTGTAACATTAGTAATAACTGTTGGCTCAAAGTAACACCCTTTGCTGAATTTTGGATCCTCTGGTCTCTTTCCACCACATTCAATTCGACCGCCATGAGTTTTCGCATCTTGAATGAATTCTTCCATCCTTTTCACACCGGATTGATTGACCATTGGTCCACAGTCAGGAACTGGATCCTCAAAGGGATCACCGATACGTATTTTTTTGGTCCCTTCAACAAAATTCTTCACAAACTGGTCATATACACTTTTTTCAACAAAAATTCGATTGACTGAATTACAGATTTGACCAGTATTTCGGAAGGCTCTTTTAACACCATCTTTAACGGCTCGGTTCAAATCAGCATCAGCAAAAACGATAAAGGGAGAATGCCCACCCAATTCCAACATCAGTCTTTTAACGGTATGAGCAGAAGCTTTGATAAATTCTTTTCCGGTCTTGGTTGAACCAGTGAGGGCTACTAATTTCACTAATGGATTAGAAAATATTTCATTACTAATCAGGGCATTTTCACCGTTTACTACGTTTAAAACTCCGGCTGGTAATCCTGCTTCATTACAAACTCGCACAAACTCAATGGTGGAAAGTGGTGTTTCTCGAGATGGTTTGATGATGACTGTACAACCAGCAGCTAAAGCTGGAGCAACTTTCCAAGAAATAAGACTAACCGGATAATTCCAAGCAGCAACTGCAAACACGACTCCTATTGGTTGCCGAAGGGCAATACTTCGCAAATTCAAAGCATTTGGGGGTGGAACCTCGCCTAAAATGTTTACTCCTAAACAAGCATAATATTCTAAACAATCAGCTGCTCCGATAATCTCTTTCTCGGCATCCTTGATAGCCTTTCCCTGTTCTTTGGCTAAGATCGTACCGATCTCGGCAGCTTTTTCCCTCGTTTTTTCCGCTGCTTTAAAAAGCAACCGACTTCTTTCAACGGCGAGCTTTTTTGACCAAATTTTAAAAGCAACATGAGCACCATCAATGGTATTTTTCATCTGATTGAGCGTCACTTTAGAAACAGCTGCAATAACTTCACCATTGGACGGATTGGTAACCTCAAAAGAACCTTCTCCTTCTTCCCATTTTCCATTTATAAAAGAATGATAATATTGCACTTTTAGTTCTCCTTTCCAAAATGAAGATAAGCCTGTTGGAAAATATCGTGGAACAACCGAAAATTTTTATACTGCTTTTGATATTCATCAAACCGCGATTCATCGGGAACGTAAACCTGTTTTACTTTTAACCACTTTTCAGCTATCTCATCGACCGGCTCTCCATTTAGGGCAGAAAAAGCCAACAAAGCCGCTCCGATGATTCCACCTTCGGATTCAGCCAGAGTAAATACTTTTTTTTGATAGATATTGGCTTTGAGCTGACACCATAAAGAACTCCGGGCGCCCCCTCCTATCACTGACATTTCTTCAATAGTTCCTGAATACCGCTCTTCGATCTCATCCAAGCTCATTTTTAAATCAAAACAAACCCCTTCCATGACTGCTCGAGCAAAATGCTTTCGCTGATGATGAGGACGCAAACCAAAAAAACTACCCCGTGCCGAGGGAGAACCTAATAGTCTCTCCCCCATTAAATAAGGAAAAAATAATAAGCCATCAGCACCAGCTGGAACATCACTGGCTTCATCATCAATCTGAGCATAGGACATTTTTCTACCATCTTCCTGATGATAAAAAGCCTCTCGAAACCACTTTAAGCTACCACCACCGCTATCCAAAATTCCAAAACTAATCCAACCATCAATAGCGTGGTGGAGATTCATCAAATGTTCGGTCAAAAGTGGTTTTGGACTCAACACCGAAACATCAGCAGCAGTTCCGGTTACATCACAGGAACGCCCTTCTCGAACCATTCCCCCTCCTAAAAGGAGACACAACATATCACCAGCTCCACAAATCACCGGGATAGCAGGTTGGCAGCCAATTTGAGCAGCGATGTCTGGAAGTAATTTACCAATTATCGCATTTGAAGGTAAAATTTCGGGAAGTTTCAATTTATCAATCCCAAACATCTTAATCAGTTCATTATCCCATTGTTTCGTTTTCCAGGAAAAAAGAAAACTACCTGATGCTTCCGAAAAATCAGTATATTTTTCACCAGTAAAACGGAAGTTTAGGTAATCTTTCGCCGTTAGGAAAATTTCAGTTTGTTGATAGACCTGAGGAAGATTACCTTTAATCCATTTCATTTTGGGGCCAGTCCAACTCGGTATGATGAGATTGGCAGTTAACTGAATCTGTTCTTTGGGTAATAACTCTTTTTGGTATTGTTGGCATATATCGGTTGAACGTTTATCACACCAGATTGGGACCTTATCCATCAACAAAGTCCCACGAGAATCAATTGGAACCACTGCATGCATTTGGGCACTGACCCCGATCGCTACAACTTCAATGCCGGGATGCTCAACCATGAGTTGTTTGAGGCATTCTATGGTTAATTCCCACCACTCATCAGGTCTTTGTTCAGCCCAGCCAGGATGAGGTGAAAAAAAATCTGTAGACCGGGATTGAATACCAACAATAGCACCCAAACTATCAATCAGAGCGGCTCTCACGCTCTCGGTACCGATATCTACAACCAGGAAAAAACATTCTGGCATGATGATATCAACCTTCCTTATTGATGGTTATCCATACGTAAGAAAGGGGAAGATGATAAGGATTCTCAGTTCGATGAAATTTAGCAAAAGGGATATATACCACGTCACCGGCTTCTGCTTCAAATTTTTCTCCGTCTATCTCCATTATTCCTTTTCCGGAGGTAATGAAATAAACCTCTTCTAACGGAGCATGTATATGACCACGAGTAAAGCATTGGGGATATATAGTCGTATATCCAACCTTAATTCGTCCTGATTCTGATTCGTTTTCTCTCAGTAGCATGAGAGTATCGCGAACCACATTACTACCAACTTTACTTAGAATATCGGAAAACGTGTTATTACCCGTTTCTGCTTCAGCTTCCAGTAAATTTCTTTTTTTCAATATCTCTTTCAAAAAAATAACCTCCCTGTTTAATTTTTTATTTACTCTTTAATCAATTTACATACAATTTTTCATTCTAAAAAAACCAATATTTAGTCTTTAAATGAATTCCAAGAAAAACACGGCTTTTTTAGATTATTACCTTAACGAATTGACCTTTTTACAAAAAAAACTAGAATGACTCTCTATTTATCCTATCAGAAAATTTTTAAAATGAAATATCCCATCTTTCAGGTTATTATCAATTTTAAAGGATTTTGCAAACAAAGATAGGACTAATTAAGGTTTTTTAGCAGTATTAAATAAAGCAGTGAATTAATTTCTATCTTATAAAGAACGAATGAAAGGGCAATAGAATTTTAATTCAATTGAAAAATTCTGAATCTATTTATTAAAATTGAGGTGGTCTTCCTTTCAGAAAAACTCGGTATTGATATTTATCGGCTCGAATAACAGAAATAACCACTTCAAATGGTGTACCATTTTCTAAATAAGTAACCCTTAAAGCATGAAAGAGCGCTGTTTTTTCCGGAACTTGAAGAATAGTAGTTTCAAGAAGACCACTATTATAAGCTTCTATTGTTTCAACTGCCTGATGAAGTCTTAATTTATAATCCTTTTCAAATATTTGATAAAGGCCCTCCTCATAAAGCTGATCTTTTTTATCAGCAAGGTTGGGAACAAACCGAGGTATAATGTAATTGTTCATATAGGCTATGGGTATGCCATCAGCAATTCGGAGACGTTGGACATGGTATATTTTTTCACCTTTCTTAAGATTTAAAAGCGATGCGACTTTTTGAGGTGGATTGATTAGTTCAACATTTAAGCTCCCTGTTTCAATTTTTATGTTTTTCTCTTTGAGGGTTTCGGCAAAAGAAGTAATATAGTTCATATTTTCGATGGTTTTGGTTTCCATTACTACTGTTCCCTTGCCCTGTCTGCGAACTACTAATCCCTCTCTTTCTAACAATCCTAATGCATTTCGAATAGTAGTCCTACTGGTTACGTATTTCTTTTCTAATTCGTTTTCTGTTGGGAGAAGTTCACCAACTTGATAAACACCGTTTAGAATTTCTTCCTTTAGGATGTTACTAATTTTCAGATAAATAGGTATTTGATCGATTGACATAATACAAATAACTCCTTTAAAGTATAGATAAATTTAAAATTAAATATATGAAGATCAAGAGAAGTATTATTGTTTTAAAATTAACAATATCTAATTCATTATTCTACACGCTTTTTATTTGAGAATAATATCTATTTTATAACTGAATTTATTATAATTAACTTATTATTTCATTTACGATATTAATTAACTACCTTAATATTAATATTATAATTAATATTAAGCTTTTATCAAAAGGTAACTATGACTTGACCCGATTAAAGATTTCAACCAAGACTGATTCAGTCTCGGTTTTTTTTAAAGAAAAGAAATAACCAGCTGTTTTTAAAAAAAATCAATCATTTTTCAATGTTGTGTCTACTATTGATTATTTTTTATTTCTCCATGTCTACAAAACTCATAAGGAGTGCTTCGGGGATACTTAACACTTTGTCCTTATCCCAATATTTTTTAAGGGCAGCATAGGAAAGCGAGTCTGATGTTATAACATAATCAGGTTTTAATTCCATAATATCGACAATTCTATTGTTTGCTAATTTTTCTAGATAATCATCAGATAACCCAAGAGGATACACTGCTGGAGCTAAAGGTCTGGCTTCTTCTCTACTGGTTCTAAGTTCTTCATAACGAGTAAATAAAGGCTTTATTAACATCCTGGGAGTGTCGAAATTTTTTAAGTACCTTGCCATAAAAGACCCATCATGATAAACGACCAATCCCTCATTTTTAATAAAGTTTTGTATGTCAGATGGCCTCAATTTATATTCATTATGATGAACAATTAACAAGTTTCTAAAGAAATCGGTTTCTAAAATCACTTCTTTGTTTATCTTGATATTAATCTCTTTATACCACTCGGTTAAAGCATAAAATGCTTTAGGGGATGATACTATTAATTTAGATACAGATAGATTATTTAAATAATCTGCAGTATTCTTGGCTATAGAAACAGCTTCTTCAAAAAAACCAATAGCTTTGATATCGTAGCCAGTTTCAAGCATATCCGAAATAATCGGTTTGATATTCTTTTTATTCATTAATTGAATTGCAGCTTTTGGAGCTTCTGGACTTATTGCTAACATCTCAGCATCGACTAAATAAAGAATACCCCCATTCTTGCCGCTTTTATTCGTTGCTTTTACTTCTTCGAGAATATTAGATACATCACCGTACAAATTCCCAAATTCCTTAATTCGCAATTCGGCTTCTGTCACAAAATCAGTCTTTATTCCTTTTTTAATTATCTCATGTCTTATTTTCTGAATAAGAGGAACCGGATCTCTTGGTTTACCCTTTATTCCATACAAGCAAAACGTTTTGCAAAGTCCACAACTACAACATTGATAAAGTACATCTTGAACATTCTCATCAAGTTCAATTTCATTTTTTATTATACAACGAGCCAAATATACTTTCCTTCCAGGATAAACAGTAGTAGTCCTATTAATAGTAAACACTGGACAGCCATAGACACATTGATCATTACACATTGAACAATCTTCCATAAGATCTTTGTATTTATCCAACATTTGCTTCACCTCCTAATCCTAGAACTGGAGGATTCATTATATTATTGGGATCAATTGCTCTCTTAATTTTTTTCATAATCTCAAAACCATTATTATGTTCGTCAAACATCCATTTGCTTTTCAGTGTACCAACTCCATGATGATGGGAAATAGAACCACCAGCCTTTACACAGGCATCTAAAGATTTCTTAACACATTTAAGAAAATTCTTTTCTGCATCTTCTGAATCCTTACCCCTTATTGTGTGTATGATGCAATACAGATTACCCCCAGTATGATACATATGAGAAAAGTGAACATGTATTATTTGAGCATAAGGTGCTATAGCATTTCTCATAGCTAACCAAACATCTTCTAACTTATCCCACGAGGCAGAAATTTCTAACGATTCCGCAGCACCATTGGGAAGATGAGTTGTACCAAGTCCGTATGAGGTATCAAGTCTGTCCCTTTCCCACTGTTTGGCTGCCTGGTCACCTTTATAAATGCCGCCCTCGGCACGACAAATTTCGTCACTTATTTTCATTTCAAGATCGACTTGGTCTTTTCTCCCTTCAAAGCCAAGATAAAGTAAAGCATAGCCTTCTTCGAATTTATAGGCATCAATCGTAAAAACCGATTCATACTCATCATATAGTCTAACAACTGCAAGTGTTGCCTGACCTAACGACACCATTTTTCTAACTGCTTCAAATCCATCATGGGTTGTCTTAAAAGTATAAACGGAAAATTTCCTTGCTTCTGGTTGATGCCATATTTTGGCAGTTACCTCAGTACAGATACCATAGGAACCTTCTGAACCAAGAAACAAATAATTTAAATTAATGCCGGTTGAAGCCTTGGGGGCATCTTTGGTAAACAATATTTCACCAGTTGGCAATACTACTTCGAGGGCTATTAACATATCATCAAATTTACCGTATTTCGTAGAGAATGTTCCGATGGCACTGGTTGCTACTGAACCAGCAATTGTAGCTGAATTCATTGATTGGGGAAAATGGCCCATGGTGTATCCGAATCGGTTTAATTCATCCTCTAATTGACTAATATTCCAACCAGCACCAACCGTGACTGACATCCCCTTCGCATTGAGAATAAACTTGGTTAACTTTTTGGTATCGAGGCAGATGCCGCCATTAAAAAAGACCGAGCCCATTACCGAACCTGAACCACCACCATATGGTATCACCACAGTTTTATTTTTATTGGCAATTTTTAGAATTTCAGATACTTGTTCAGTGGTCTCTGGCCAAACCACTACGTCAGGAATATAGGGATATTTACCTGCTTGTATCCATTTATATTCAACATTAAATGCACCATGACATACCGCTAATCTATCCACTATTTTAGTAGAAACGGCATCTTGTGGGAGAATTTTTCTCATTTCCTCTATAACTAATTCATTATAATTATTTTCATATACTTTTGTTTTCATATTTTACTTTTTTATCTCCTTCAGTTTTATGGTCTTATTTCTTTGATTTCTTGATTTCTGATCATTCAAATATGGCAATTTTTTGATGTCATGATTTCTGATCTTTTTTCAATATATTTAAAATTTAACCCAGAACTCTCTTATTTATAAATAATTTTAATTTAATTTATAAATCTATAATTTAAACTAATATCAGAAATATTTTTCTTCCTTTATGTTATTCTATTTTTATACCTTCCTCTAAATCCCGTATATCACAATCGTTTTGTGATGTACCTTTCTTAAAAACAATTAAAGTCTTACATTCCGGTTTTGCAATTGGGAATGGTCCCCAGTGCCACGTTCCTTTGTTTAAAACAACTGCTTGCCCACTATTAAAATAGAAGGCTTTAATATCTTTTATTGACTCCCTTTGGTCATTTTGTTTTGCAAAAAAAACAACCGAGTCATTTTCTAATTGAACAAGAATTTCGACTGTTTCCTTGTGTCTTTCTAGATTTTTCAATACCATTTCTCTTTTTCGACCGATTAATATACCAACAGTCATCTCTCCATCGACTATTAATTTATAAACATCACTTATATATTTAAAATGATCGTTATTTAATATGGGATCCTTTTTGCTCTCGCTTAATAAATATCCATAACCTTTTATGCTCTCTTCGGTTATAATAATTGGCTTCACAGTTTCTCCTCCTTAATCAATTTTATAACTTTAACCATTTTCCATTTTAGCAATAGCGGTGAATTCACCATCATCATTCTGAGATGCATTTTGTTACCTATTTTCCTGCGAGTTCCATATATTTTTTAAATACTTCGTTATATTTTTGATGATTTTCTTCATTAAACCCCACTTTTATACTATTCTTTAAATTACTTTCAATCTTGTTGCGTGCATCCCAAATTCCAGCACCCTGCCCCGCCATGAGTGCAGCACCATAAGCTGCATCACAATATTGTGGGATAGTTGCTCCTTTTCCTAAAACATCAGTCAAAATTGCAACCCAAAATTTACTTTTAGTACCACCTCCGACAAAAAATACCTCTTTTACATTTTCAAACTCTTTAACTGAGTTAATTACATCTCGCAGGGAAAAAGAAACACCTTCATAAGCAGCTCTTAAAAAATGCTTTCTTCTATGTCCTGAATTAATGCCATTAAATTTTGCTCTTAATGAAGAATTAAAATAGGGAGCATTTTCACCGGATAAATATGGATGATAAAGAAGACCCTCTGAGCCCAATGGAACAGTTGAAGCTTCTTTATCCATAACAGTATAAGTATTACTATCAGCTGGTAATTCACTAAAAAATACGTCTCTCATCCATTTGATTGATGCAGCACAGGCTGTGGTATATCTCGAGATTATTAAATAATCTCGCATAACACCTCGAATTCCCGGCCATATATCCAGATGTTTAAATTGGTCAACATGAACAACTATACCTATATCTGCTGCCGATCCTAATCTTATAATCATTTTCGACATTCCTTCGATGCCAATAGAATATTTTTCTGAACCTCCATCTCCCCCACCAGCCACAACAGGAATGCCTTCTTGAAGTCCAGTCTCCAAAGCAGCTCTTTTGGTAACGGTTCCAATCATATCGAAACAACCAGTTAGCTCCGGTATTTTTGATTTTTCGACTTCACATAGGCGAATCAATTCATCCGACCAACAATTGTTTTTAACATCATTCAATCCAGAAAAAGATATGTTGTTTTCATCAGCAATGATGCGATCGGTTAATTTATAGGTAATAAAATTTGGAGCAAATGTAAACTGATAAGTTTTATTCCAATTACTTGGTTCATGCTCTTTTAACCAAGTAATTTTACTCACAGTCAAAGCGGGAGTCACAAGAAAACCAATTGTTTTTTCCATAATTTCACCAAATTTTTTGTTCAACTCATTGGTTTCACGCTCGCTTCGAATATCATTCCATAGAATCGAATTCCGAACTGGATTCCCATCTTTACCAATTAATGTAATTCCTTGCATTTGCCCGGTAACACATATAGCCACAATTTTTTTTAAATCAACTTTATCTAATTTATTGATTTGATTTAAGCAAAATATAGCTGCTTCGTACCATTCATTTGGATTCTGCTCTACTGTGCCATCTGCTTTGGTTATGGGAAAATATTCCTTCGACTTGGTTATTATTGGCTTCCCTTCTTTGTCTAACAACACACATTTACATCCACTCGTTCCAATATCTATGCCTAATATGTATTCCATATTTGCCTCGCTCTTAAATATTGAAATATATTTTTATAAGGAGCAATGACTATCATTTTTGCTTATCTTCTTTTTTGTTATAATCACGTATTATTTTTACCAATTCCCAATTATGTTGTGCTCCGGTGTGAGCTGTTAATCCCCCATCAATCACTAAATTGATGCCTGTAATAAAGGAGGCCTGTTCTGAAGCAAGAAATACAACTGCATTGGCAACTTCTTCAGGAAGTGTAACTCTTTTCAATGGATACTCCAAAGAATGTCCTAAGTCTAAAATTTCTTGTCCACCAACTGAATCAAAAAATTTACTATACATTGAAGTTCTTACCGATCCAGGAGCCACCGCATTAACACGAATATTATATTGAGCATAATCAAGAGCCATGTTTCTGGTTAGATTTGCCACAGCACCTTTTGAAGTGTTGTATGAACAAAAAGTATAGTCACCTTGTAATCCGGAAATGGATGAAGTATTTATAATCACTCCACCACCCTTTTTAATCATCTGAGGAAGAAAATATTTTGACATGTAATAAACTCCATTTACATTTACATCCATAGTTCGCAGCCATTCTTGGGTTGGAGTTTCATGGAGTATATGGGCGTCTATTATTCCTGCATTATTAAATAAAACATCACAACCATGATATTTTTCACTAATATATAAAGCAAAATTTTTAACTTCTTCTTCGTTGGTAACTTCTAACTGCTTATAATCATACTTGCCTTGATAATTTTGATACTTGGTAAAATCAAGACTCTCAGGTTTCTCTATTCCGGTAAAAATTACTGATCCTCCAGATTCAAGGAAATTTTTAACTGTAGCTTCTCCTATTCCGGTTGAACCACCACTAACAACAATAATTTTTCCGTCAAATCTTATATCCATTTTTTTTCTCCTTTGTTTAAAAAACTAAATAATCAGTTATAATTTTTTTAATTAATCAATTTCTACTTAACAAACATTACCTTTTCTTTCTCAAAGGATAACGATATGATAGTAATAAGAATTAAACCTTTAACCAATTGTTGATATAAGGTTGGAACATTTAATAGAACTAAACCATTATTTATTACTGAAATGGTAATTGATCCAAGAATAACCCCCAATAATTTGCTATTTGCTCCGCCGGTGAGAGGAGTTCCACCCAACAAAACAGCAACTAAAACATCCCATTCAAAAAAATGTCCGGTTACCAAAGCTAAGGTACCTGCTCTAAAAACACCAAATAAAGAACATACACCCCCAAGCATACCGGATAAAACAAAAGCTAAAATCTTCATTTTCTTTACTGGAACCCCTGAATACTCAGCAACCTTTTCATCAGAACCAATCGCTTTACTGTATTTTCCAACTTTTGTAAATTCAAAAATATAGTACATGGTTAGCACAATAAGAATAAGAATAGGAATTTTATATTGCGATTTATCCAACACAAAAAGGTTAAATGGAATGTAAACATACCCTCCAGGAATATAATCCCATAGAAAATAAGCGAAGTTTCTTAAAACAAAACTTAAACAGAGTGTTGCGACAAAAGAAGGCACCTTTAATAGCGAAAAAATTGATCCGGTCATTAATCCAATTAACATCCCAACCAAAATAACGACTGGGATGAATGAACCAGGAATAGCATTTTCGCTAAAAATTCCAATTAAAGGTGCTAAGACTAAAATAGATCCTTGGGTAAGGTCCAAACTCCCTTGAGACATAACAAATATTACACCCATACCACTAATTATCAATGCAACACTTTGATTTAATATGTGTTTTATATTGGTAAAATTAATGTTTCTGCCTTTTGTCAAAATAGAAATCACACTGACAAAAAGAACAAACACTATTATAGGTATGTATTTATCAATTTTTTTCGACACTTAATTTTCTACTTTCCTTTCTATTTTTTAAATTAATTAACTCATCAAATCATATAATTTATTATTTCTTCTTCTCGTGGCCTTTCGTCTCTAATAAATATTTTTTGACACAAATTTCCTTCTTTCATTATTAATATTCGATCTCCCATCCCGATTAATTCAGTAAGCTCCTCCGATATAAGAATAATCGATTTTTTTTGTAATTTTAATTGATGTAATTTTTGGTAAATATAAGCTTTTATTCCTACATCAACTCCTCGAGTTGGGCAATCCAATATTAAAATCTCACATTCTCGCATCAACCATTTCACTAAACTGACTTTTTGCCTATTTCCACCACTTAGACCAATACAAAACTGATTTATATTGGCGGTTTTTATGCTTAACTCATTAACTCCCTTTTCAGCAAACGTTACTTCGTCTTTTGGACTAATAAATGAACTTTTTCGCTTAATTCGATCTAAAGATACCAGAGTAATATTATCTTTCACGCTTGCCAGCAACATAACTCCTTCAGAGTCCCGGTCTCGAGGTAGGTAGGCTATTCCCTGATTTATCGATTCGACTGGTGAGTGATTTTTTAAATACTTATTTTTTTCTGGTAAATAGATTGTCCCGGTATCAGTTTTTAATAATCCAAAAATAGCTTTCCCTAACTGGGACATACCGCATCCGCTTAATCCACCCAAACATAATATTTCACCTTCATGTAATGAAAACGAAATATCATGAAATGCATCTTTAGAACTTAAATTTTCGACCTTCAACACTACTTTTTCTTTATTAAAGGTCGCTTGATTATCCTCACGATAATAATTAGATTTCAGTTCCCGACCCACCATCATTTTCTTTAAATCATCTTCGGTACAGTTGTTAGAATCGATATTATCTATTATTTCTCCATCTCTCATGATGGTAATTTTATCGGTAACTTCTGAAACTTCTGAAATGGTATGAGAGATATATATAATTGAAACACCTTCGTTTTTAACTTTTCTAATAACATCCCATAATAAATTTTTGTTATCCCGAGAAAAAGCATCTGCTGTTTCATCTAATATTAATATTTCAGGATTTTGATATAAGGCCTTTATTATTTCTATTAATTTTTTGTCTTCAAATGAATAATTTAAAATTTTTTCTTCTACGTTGAATTTCTTATTTTTTAGTATTCTATAAATCATTAGATTGGCAGCTTCATTTATTGCTTTCGCCTTTATAAATCCATTCACAGTAAAATCTTTTTCTCTTCCGAGCAATAAATTATTTGCGATCGATAAATCTTCAATCAATCCACTTTCTTGAGTGACGATGGCAATTTTATTTTTAAAAGCATCTTGAATTTGTTTTGGATTATACTCTTTCCCTTCCTTGAGCATCTTCCCGCTATCTTTTAAAACAATCCCTGCTATTATCATTGCCAAGGTAGATTTACCCGATCCATTTTCTCCAATTAATCCTCTTATTTCTCCCTTTTGCAAACTAAAATCAACATTATTTAACGCCCTTACCGGGCCAAAACTTTTACTCACATTAATTGTTTGAAATAATATATTTTCATCCATAGAATCAATTACTACCTCTTTTATTTATTTAACGATTAAAGTATTTTTACTGCTTCCACGCGGTCCAAA
>NZ_DAOLQM010000036.1:0-12809 GCF_035418125.1 Atribacter sp.
CCACGTCACTTCGTTCCTCGCAATGACGGATTGGGTTGATGAGATTTTCACGCTCAAAGGAACGAGGAGAATCATCGGCAAAAGACGATGAGGGGGCGAGAGAGAGAAAAAAAGAAGAGAAGAAGGCTCAGGATGATGGATGATTTCATTATTGGTTGATTGAGGTATAATTGATGACAAAGAGAGGTGGGGAAAAGTGAAAAATAGAATATTTTCAAAAAAATCTGTTTTTTATTTTGGAATATCTGTTGGTCTTTTCATATTGGTTTTATTGATTTCTCCTGCCTATTCTTACAGTCCACCCCGGTTTAACGATGCCCATACCGAAGTAGAAAATCCCAATGGTCATGGCACTATTATCCTCAAAGCGATTGATGTCTTAAGAAACGATGGTAATGCGACCATGGCTGATACTTACAACCAGTATTTGTTGCAGCTTTACGAGGGAGCCTATCAAGCTGACCAGGGAGGATCCTTCAGTTATCTGGGTGTGACCCTGGGGAGGAATTATTTTTCTCATTTTTATGAACCTTCCACTGGCAAGGGTTTTTATTTAACTTCTGATTACAGTGCGGCGGAAGGCATATCCTTTGATTGGAAAGTCTCCACCCTTCGGGGTCCACATGCCGCCGCGACCGACATGTGCAACTGGTATTACGCCCAAGCGGTGCAAGCCATGAGAGATAACAGTCCGGAATTGGCAATGAAATATATGGGATATGCTCTTCATGTCCTTTCCGATCTTGCGGTTCCTCACCATGCCACTAATATCGGAGCCCATCAAGATCGTTTGGGAGAAGAACTCACCATCAATGCCGATGCTTCGGAAAAAACCACTCACGGGGTTTATGAAGATGCGGTCGATACTTTTCTTGATGAAGGACTAATTGTTCATGCAACCATGGGGGGGATCTATCATAATGATTGGATTCCCAGTGATTTCTGCACCTATACTGCACAGCAATCAGTACAATATATTCATGATATTAAATATCAAGATACCGGACCTCAGTATTTCCTGCCGGTTGCTAATATTGTTCTGCCACTGGCGGAAAGGGTATGTGCCGGTTTGATGCGCCGATTTTATGAAAATTGGAAGAACGAATCCTTCATGGTTTCAGTCTTAAAAATTACCAGAGTGAAAGCCATTGGTTCAAGATGTGGGAAGTATCTCGACTGTCCAGATGATGCTGATTTTTATGTGAAAATCAGAATGGGTTATCGGCAATTTCCAACTTCTGGGGTGATTGAAGGTTGCGATGATGCCAATCCGAATATCCTCTCTGAATACAACTGGTTTTATCCGGTATGGTTCTATTCCAGAACGACCAGTATTCCAGTGGAAATTAGCCTCTGGGATGAGGATACCGTAAGTTCTGACGACCATGCCGACATCGACCCCGGCGGAGGGAGTGATCTTGATATTACATACAATATAGCTAATGGGACGGTATCCGGTGACGTGAATGCAACTGCCGTTGGAAATGAGACTCAGGTATTTGCTCGAGGAGAGAATTCCGATAGCCAAGATCGAGCTGAGATAACGATGTCCATCGCTCGCTATCCGATTCTCCCACCTGGTTCCGGTCCAGACTCTATCCCAGTCACCCTAACTACGTCCATTTCTGGTATTGTCAAGGATGAATGTAACCAACCATTAGCAGCCGTGACAATTGGAATACCGAACACGACTTTTACCACCACAACTGGGTCAGATGGGAGTTATCTATTGCAAGGTGTCATATTAAATAAAATATCCGGAACCGATCAGTTCGCTCCAGTAGAAATTCAAGCCGAGAAAACCGGATATAACCCGGGAATCCAGATTGTTTCCTTGACTCTCAATGAGGGAAGCGGTGTTCATTTTATCCTTCCAGTCATTCAACCACCGACTTTTTCTCTTCGAGTCATGGTGACCAACAGCAATGGTGATGCTGTAAATAATGCCCAGGTGTCCATGGTTGGAACCGAATATTCGATCTCCCTGGCCAATCCAGGAGATTATCGACTTATGAATGCCGCTCTGGGTTGTGAGGGAGAACTTTCTTCCAGTGTCGCTGTTGATGCACCAGGATATATCAGCCAGAGTAAACCTGTAACCTTTCAACCAGGAGACTATCAGCAAATCAGCTTTGTGTTGTCATCAGTGGTAACTGATGAGGAAGAAGATCAAGAAGGAAATGAAGAAGAAGGAGAAGAAGAAAGGGAAGAAGAAGAATCTGGATTATCACAGTATTTCCAGGAAGGAGATTTCGTTACGGTTCAACCGTTCTCGTTTAATACTTTAGGAAATGGTCCTATCTATGGGTGGACTTGGCTCACCCAGACGGGTGACCGCGCTTCCTGGACTTTTAAGC
Organism: Atribacter sp.; assembly: GCF_035418125.1. Lineage (NCBI taxonomy): Bacteria > Pseudomonadati > Atribacterota > Atribacteria > Atribacterales > Atribacteraceae > Atribacter > Atribacter sp. The sequence goes on from NZ_DAOLQM010000036.1 coordinate 2,358, forward strand.
TTGAATCAGAACCAGTCAAGGTTAAAGCTGCTGCCTTGAATTTTTCTTTACTAGTGACCAATCAAGTGAATGGAGGAAGTGGTTATACCTCGAATCCCAAAGTGAAAATTTTTGATCTCAATGGCAATATGTTGGGGAGTTCCACTCTCTACCTAGTCAATACCTTCCGGCCTAAATATCCGGAAAACACTGTAGGGATCGGCTATCCGGCTTCAGATGCGATCGAACACTCGCTCATTAAACAAATGGTTTCACAAGGTCAAAGCTTCATGGTGACCATCGAATGGCCGGCTCCCGACAAACACCATATTGCAGTAAAGAAAGACTCGGTCCTGCTTGCCTACGTTATATTTTCCGAAACTTCCGAACGATCAGACCAAAATAGTCGCGAACAAAGAGAAGAGAAATAACTGAAGTGGAAAATGGAGGGGGTTGTACCGTCCTGCGGGTGTTTTGGTCCCCGCAGGGCGGGTAAAGTCATTCAATTACTTCTCGAAGAGCTTGATGAATTCTCCGTACCCTTCTTTTTCTAAATCCTCTTTGGGTATAAAGCGCATAGCGGCTGAGTTGATACAATAACGACGTCCGGTTGGCAGAGGTCCGTCATCAAAAACGTGCCCAAGGTGAGAATCGGCATATTTGCTGCGGACTTCAGTTCGCTTCATTAAGTGGCTGCTGTCGGTATTTTCTGCAATATTCTCTGGAATAAGAGGCTGAGTGAAACTCGGCCAACCGGTTCCGGATTCAAACTTATCGAGAGAGCTGAAGAGTGGTTCGCCGGAAACGATATCCACGTAAATGCCTTCTTTTTTGTTGTCCCAGAATTCATTGTTGAACGGCATTTCGGTAGCATTTTCCTGAGTGACCTCATATTGAAGAGGAGTAAGTTTTTTCCGAAGCTCATCGGGAGTTAGCTTTTGGTAATTAGCGAATTTATCTTGATTTTCGGTCACGTTTTCATCATCCTTCCAGTATTTTTCTTGAAATTGATCCCGTCCGGAAAATGAACGGTAGACTTCGTAGCGATTATTGGACTTTTTGTAGTAACCCTGATGATATTCTTCGGCCGGGTAGAAAACTAAAACCGGGAGAATCTCGGTTACAATGGGATCATTGAATTTTCCCGACTTTTCTAAATCTTCTTTTGACTGCTCGGCGATAGTTTTCTGTTCTTGGTTGTGGTAGAAAATGGCAGTTCGGTATTGTGAACCCTGATCAACGAATTGACCAAAGGGATCGGTCGGATTGATACTTTTCCAGAAGGCGTCCAAGATTTCCCGATAGGATATTTTTTTTGGATCAAAAGTAACCTCAACCGCTTCATAATGGCCGGTGGTTCCCGAACTGACTTGCTCATAAGTGGGATTTTCGGTATGGCCTCCGGTATAGCCAGAGATGGCTTCGATGACTCCCTCCAGTTTTTCCATGGCACTCTCCAAACACCAGAAACAACCACCTGCCAGGGTAGCTTTTTCCAGTTTCGAGGGATTCTGATTTGATTCTTGTGCTAATGTATAACTTCCAAAAATAAAGGGCAAAATGATAAGTAATGCAAACAGGAGCCCTTTCATGTTGATCACCTCATTCATTATCTGCGAAATTTCTTTTAATATTGTGTAATGAATTTTTTGGTTTTTTATTCCTTAAGGGAGAGTATTGACAGAAAGCTCCGAGGGGGAGAGGGAATGAGGGGGTGAGGGGGAGAAAAAAATCAAAAGAATAAGAAGCGTGCGCGAAAGAGAGCCGCTCAGGATGATACCAAAAAATTATTCATTGATAGAAGAAAGGTAATTTTTTTTACGAAATGAGTTTTCTTCTTCTCCATTGGTCAAAGATCACCACGGAGACAATGATGATTCCGTTGATGACCCGTTGCCAGAAGGGTTCAACATTAAGAAGGTTTAAGCCGTTTGCCAGCACTCCCATCAGAATGGCACCGATAAAAGTTCCAAATATAGTTCCCTGGCCGCCAAACAGATTGGTTCCTCCAATGACAACTGCAGCAATGGTCTGAAGCTCGATACCTTCAGCCATCAAAGCATTCGCGGAGTTCATCCGTCCGGTGAGAACTAATCCACCAATTCCACAATAGAGACCGGATAGGCCATACACCCAAATTTTGGTCCATTCGACGTTAATGCCCGAAGCACGGGCAGCTTCCTTGTTGCCGCCAACCGCATAGATAGAGCGGCCGAAACTGGTTCGCATCAATATAAACCAGGTGATTCCTATCATAATAAGAGCGATGATCATCGGTGCCGGGATTTGGAAGATGTCACCGGCTCCCAACCAAACTAGTGCTGGAGGAAGGTATCCTTTCAAAGCAGTTGCAGTGAAGTGAGAGGGAACCGGCAATCCATCGGTAATCAATAAAGCCACACCCCGGAAAGCACCAAGCATACCTAAGGTACCGATGAAATCGGGGATTTTTCCTTTGGCGATTAAAATTCCATTGGTAAAACCCGCTAGCATGGCAATGACAACACCCAAAAAAGCACCAGAAAGAAAATCCCATCCCCAGTAACTCATGGCGACCGCACCGACGCTTCCTCCCAGAGCTATCAGAGGTCCTACCGAAAGGTCAATACCGGCAGAAATGATCACCATGGTTTGGGCACAGGCGGCTATTAAAACGACGGAAACCTGACGGAAAATATTAAGCACATTACTGATAGTAAGAAAATGTTGAGATGATAAGGCAAAAAAAGCACTTAAGCCAATCAAGCCGATTAAAGAACCACCCTTTAGGAGAACCAGACGTACCAGATTCCCAGGTTGGTAAGATGGTAATAAAACTCTCTCTTTTTGTTCATTCTTGGTCAAATGATTCTTATCCATCATTTTTCCCTCCCATAATGAACTCCACTGGCGGCTGCTAAAATTTCTGATTTATCTAATCCCAGAGGATTATTAAAGGTGGTCACTATTTGTCCGTTTCGAAGCACAACTATCCGATCCCCCATTTCAATGGCTTCCAAAGGATCCGATGTGATATAAATGACGGTTAAACCTTCCCGGACCATCTCTTTGACAAAATTACGGATTTCAAATTTGGCTCCCACATCGATCCCACGAGTTGGTTCGTCCATGATCAGGATTTTGGGTTCTCGTGCCAACCAACGGGCAAGAAGAACTTTTTGTTGGTTACCACCGCTTAAATAGAGAATTTCACGGAAAATATTCGGAGGTTTAATTTGTAGAGCGTGAACGTAATGCTTGGCAACCTCATGTTCTTTTTTGATCTGAAGAACACCGTTTCGAATCATTTTTTTGAGTATCGCCAAAGTGATGTTGGCATAAACGGGTAATTCGTAAATCAGGCCAAAACGGCGGTCTTCAGGGATATAGCCGATTCCAAGGTGGATGGCGATTTTGGGATGATTGATAATAACCGGATTTCCGAATAAACGGATGGTTCCTTCTAAGGTTTCAAAACCAAAAAGTCCTCGAGCTAAGGTGGTTTTCCCCGAACCCATTAAACCAAAAACGACTAGAATTTCACCCTGATAAATATTTAAACTGATTTTTTTCTTATAAAATTTAGTTCCTACCTCTTCGAGAGATAAAGCAATGTTTTTTTCTTTTACGGGTGGAGTATGGCGGAAGTTATCTAAATCTATATATTTACCGGTCATATGGTAAATAATGGTTTTTTCATCGAGATTTAGCTTGGTATCGGTGATTACCTTTTCACCATCTTTTAAAACCGTAATTCGGTCAGAGATTTTCACTGCTTCATCAATTTTATGAGAAATAAAAATTATCGATTTTCCCTCACTTTTAATTTCCAATAAAATTTGAAAAAGCCGGTTGATTTCCTCTCCGCTCAGTGCTGAAGTCGGCTCGTCGAGGAGGAGAATTTTAACGTGGGAATGGCTGATGGCTTTTAAGATTTCAATCAACTGTTGTTCAGCGACCGAAAGAGTACCGACCAGAGTTCGGGGGTCAACTTTCACTTGAAATCGATTGAGAAGTTGGTTGGTGGTTTCGATCATACTTTCCCAATCGATACTAATACCTTTTTTGGGCCATCGGCCTAAAAAGATATTTTCAGCAACCGAGAGATAGGGAAGGAGGGATAAATCTTGATGGACCAAGGCAATCCCAGCTTGAAGAGCAAGCCGAGGGTTTTCTAAATGGAGGCTTTTATTTTCCAGTAATATTTCACCAGAATCCCGGGGAATAATGCCCACCAGAATTTTCATGAGGGTACTTTTCCCGGCACCATTTTCTCCCAAAATGGCATGAATCTCTCCAGAGTAAATATCTAAATTGATATTTTTCAGTGCTTCTACACCAGGGAATTTTTTGCTGACATTTTTGATAACCAGGGATGGGGTAGGTTCAGGGTTCACCATATGGTGTACCCTCCATCAACATTCATGATGGTTCCATGAGCATAACCAATTACTTCGGAGCTGAGGGTGAGAATAGCAGCAGCGATTTCTTCTGGTTTTCCCAACCGTTGGATAGGTCGGCTGTTTTCTAATTTTTCACGAGTGGAGAAGGGATCGCTCGCTTGTGCCAGGGATGCTTCTACCAGCGAGGTGAGAGTTGTTCCCGGACAAATGCAGTTGGTCCGAATGCCGTAAGGGATTAAATCAATAGCACAGCTTTGAGTGATTGAGATAACCGCGGCTTTGGTGAGGTTGTAAACAATCTGATTGGCGATTCCAACCAATCCTGCTTCGGAAGCAACATTGACGATTACTCCCCGTTTTTGCTTAACCATTTGCAGTCCCACCTGCTTGATACACCATAAGACCCCTTTAATATTGACCGAGACGATTTTCTCCCAAATTTCTTCATTGAAGGATAAAGCATCTCCGTGAGCATATAACCCGGCATTGTTGACTAAGATGTCAATTCGATGATGGGATGCAATGATGGAATGAATCATCTTTTGAACTTCTTCTTCCCGAGTTATATTGACTAAGTGGAATTCAGCATACCCTGAGTGATCCTGGATCTTTTTCTCGATTTCTTTCCCTCGATTGCTGTCCAGATCGGCAATCATGACTTTGGCTCCTTCCTGGGCAAACAACTCAGCAGCAGCCGAGCCGATTCCAGCAGCAGCTCCGGTAATAACTACAATTTTTCCCTGAAAGCCTAAATCCATTCTCTTATCCTCCTTTCAATTCTTCCTTTTTTTTTCACCCAATTACTGAAACAAAAAGACAATCATAGCTTTTATTGAGTGGTATTATGGATTAGTACTCAAAAGAGCCATGATTGTCTCAAGAATGAAGGGGAGCAGCTCTTTATAAGAGACAATTATTTTTGATAGGCTTCTTTGATGGCATTCCAATCGATAGGTTCTAATTCGGGATTGGGATAAAATTTATCGGCATTCCCCTGCCATTCAATTCTGGGTCGAATGTCAAAGAATTGAGGAACCATATCTTTTAAACCAAGCGCCAACATCACAGCATATTTAGTTCCGTACCAACCCCATTCTGGGAATCCATGCCAGGTTTCGGCAATGAGCCGGCCTTCACGTATTCTTTCCACTGATTCAGGCGTTCCGTCATTGGTAAATATTTTCACTTCCGGACGATTCATTCTTTCACTGGTGAGCATTGCTCCTAAACCCATTTCATTTGATGCTGCCCAGATAAAATCGAGCGTTCCCTGGGGATTGGCCGAGAGTATATCTTCGGTGACTTTGATCCCTTTTTCACGATTCCAGTCGGCTGGAAGAGTGGTGACAAATTTTATTTTGGGGAATTGGTCGATAACTGAATGGAAGCCTCTTAAACGAGCTACGGAGAAAAATCCCCCGGCAATTCCTTCAACGATCGCACCATTCAAAGTTAGATCTTGTAAGCCGGCTATGACTTCGGGAGTATAGAGATTTTGCCAAAATTCTAAGTCTAAATAGGTTGATTCGGAAATATCGATTTTTTCCCCTTCACCTAAGATACCCGGCCCACCAAAATAATCAATGACTGCATAAGCAGATACTGTTCCGGCAATGGTATTATCAAAACCGATGTAACAATCAACATCAACCCCTTCGATTGGTTCGAGAAGGTTAACCACAACGACTGGTATTCCAGCTTCTATGGCTTTTATGAGAGCTGGTTTAACGACTTCGACTTCGATAGGGGAGATAGCAATGACATCAACCTTTCTTTGAATAAAGTCTTCAATAATGGCTATTTGGCTGGCGAATTCGATGTGTGAAGCTGGAGAACGGGTAATGATTTCTACTGGTATGCCATTTTCGGTTGCTTGTCGAGCCGATGCTTCAAAGAAATCGGTAGCAGTTTTAAAAACACCAGTAATATCGGGTGGAGTCCAACCGATGGTGATTTTCGGAATATCAGCTGCTAAAGCTCCACCGCTCAAAACGAGGATAATAAGCAAACTGATAAAAATTTTTTTAAACATATTGCCCTCCTTAAATGGTAAAAAGATAAAAAGTGACCAAGGTTTCTATTGGCTGATTTTTTTCTGGTTTTTCCCTCCTTTCTTAAAGAATGAATTTTTTAAAAAGAAAAAATGAGTGGTATAAGAATAAAGATAAAACTTCATAAAGGTGCTATTCTGTACTACTTAAGAAATAAAACTTCAAGGAATAGTCATGCTGATTTGTAATTTGACCTCGGAACGCTGGAACGATTTAGCAGAATATCATTGAAATCTTGATCTGATGGATTATATTGTTTTCAGAATACCCCTCCAATTTTCCTCAAAATATTTGGTTCTATGATGCGATTGAAACCATAATAACAGAGAAAACAGGCTTAAGTGGTAAAGTCATTTTTACCACTTAAATTATATCACCGTCGTAGACGTTGTCAATGAAAATGAAATAGCTGTTGAGAGAAGTTATATGTTAAGTGGAAGAGAGGGAGTATTGGCAGAAAACGCTGAGGGGGAGAGGGGGGCGAGAGCTATAACCCCCTCCTCACAAAATGCACTTTTTAGTTATACCCTCGGTCTCCGTAAGGTTGAAGTTTATCTAGCCATTTTTCTTCAAGTTTTTTCAAAGCATCGGCTGGAGCGGTGTAATCGTCTTCTTTCGGTTTTAATTCCTCCAGCACTTCAACTACGAAAGCCTCTTTACCAAACTCAGTCCATTCTTTTTGAAGAGCTTTATTGGGGTAACTCCCCATTTCTAACTGGAAGGTTTTTCCATTTAAAGTTTTAAGATTAAGCGTACTTCCTAAGAATACTTTTTGGTTTTGAGTGTTTTTAATTTGATACACACCGGCAACCGATTTACTTTCTTTAAATTGTCTTTTTATTTCCTTTTTGTGATCCATAAGCATCCCTCTTCTTTATAATCCTTCTTTCAACCAGTACTGACTTCCATCGGGTTTTCTTTCCATAAAACCATATTCGATAAGGTATCTCCGAATGGTTACGAAATCGGTATATCGTTTCTTAATGATTTGATTGACTTCTTTTTCATCATATTTCCGATTTTTTTTAAAATCAGAAGCAAATTCTCTTAAAATAATCAATTTGTATTTCTCTTTGGCCGGAAAGGCTTTCAAGTGACCAATGGTCTCTTTAGAAAAAAAATTCTTTATAATTTTTTCTTTTTCTTCTTCGGTAACATTGTACCGCTGATCAACGATTTTAGCATTTTTATGGAGTGACAAAAAAACCGGTGCGAATTGATCTTTTTCTTTTAAGATTTCCATAAGAACTAAAAATAATTTGGATTGGCGTTCTCTTTCTTTAAACTGAAAGCGATGATTACGAATGGTTGAGACGCTTCCAATATTCATTTCCTTTTGTATCTCACTATTGTTTTTTCCTTGGTAAAAAAGATCGAGTAATTTCTTTTGGTGATCGGTCAAACCGGTCAATCTTTTATCTAAATTAATTAAATAATCAAATACTGAATGATGAGCTTTAAGAATATGGATTTCAATAAATTTTTCGGCTTCGTAAAGCGTCCCAGAATCAGAGTAAATAATTCCTTTTTCAATTTCCTTGCCACAAAGGAGACAAGTGAAATATTTATCTTGTTCCAAAAATCCTCGTTTTAAATCGGTTATGGAGGCATTCCAAAATAATTCTGAATCACTCATTGAATAAACACATCCTTAAAATATTTAAAATATTGTAGATATATTATAAATATGTTTATTTTATTGTCAAGATCTGTAAATGAAATAAGCGGTGGTTAAATGAATTGAAAAGTGATCAAAAAAGTTGGAAAGGTACACCCCTGAATTCTCCCTCAATGGGGGAATTTATTTGATGATATTTTCAGAAAAGACCATCATGCCACGTTGTGGCACCAGATGAGTGTGAAAACCAAAGATTCGATATACCTTGTCATGTCGATTGTTGGAATTTAACATTATCTAATAAAAAAGCAGGAAGGACTATTCTAAAAAGGGCGTTTTCATTTTGAAACGAGTTTGGTAGAATTGAACCGGAAAAGAAGCCGAAATAAAAATTGTGATCTTTTCGAGGGAATGAATCTATGAAGGTTTATAATCGTTTTTATCTGGTCATGATAATACTGTTGATGATCGTTACTATTTCAGGATGTATTGGAAATATCGGACAGCTATCGGGATTGTTAAGTGGGAAGTCAGGAAGCACCTACTACGTTTCCCCAGAGGGAGATAACAACAATTCGGGAAACAGAGAAAATCCCTGGAAAACCCCCGGGTATGCCTCAAGACAACTTCAACCAGGTGATACTCTGATTATTTTAGGCGGAGAATACCAGATCGACAATCAGGAAGAAAATCAAATTAAACCAGCATCGGGGACTACCTCTTCCTGGATTACCATCAAGGGCGAAGCGGGAAACAAGCCGATCCTCATGGGAAGAGATAAATGTCCGGCTATTATTGACCTTTCAGGTAAGAGTAATCTCCGAATCGAAAATCTTGAATTCACCAACGATGAGGGATCGGTAGTTCAAAATGCCATACGAGTGGTAGGTGGTGTAGTCCAAAATCTGATTTTTAAAGACCTTTTCATCCATCACATTGACGGGAATGGCATTCTCATGTCTGATGCTTATGGAATAGAAATAATTCAGAGCAAGATTGAGTATTGTGGAAAGGAAGCAATGGTCGGTAAAAACTTCCAAGGAGACGGGTGGAACCAGGTAACTATTCGTGATAGTCAATTTGCCTATAGTGGTCATTATCCAGCTTCAAAAAAACCCAGTAATGAACACACCTTTGATGGTTTGTGGATTGGTTCGTCGGTTGGTCCTATTGAAATAACCAACTCAATATTTGAACAGAATTTAGGAAACGGGCTTTATACCAGAGCCAAAGTGAATCGAATCATACAATGTATTGTTGACAACAATAATGAAAATGGAATTGTAATGGGTGGTCAAGATGGGATAGTCATGAATACCCTCATTTATGGAGTGGGAGGGAAAAGCTCTAAGAATTCCACTGGTTCAGGGATAATTATTGATGAAATGGCTGGTGAAAATGCAACGTTTAAAATCGTGAATGTAACTATTGATATCCCTACAGAAAACCAGGGATTCCCTTTAAAAGTTGGAGTGTCCCAAAAACCGGAGAATGGAGAGCTTTTGTTTAATAATAATATTGTTGTTTGTGGGGCTCAACCAGTTAATATCGGGGGGAATATTTCTCTTAAGGCCTCCCATAATTTGATTTATCGACCAGATGAGAAAATAGTTTTAAGATTTGGAGAGAAAGAATATTCCATTGAGGAATTAAAGGGCGCTCAATTAATTGAAGGTTTCATCGCCGAGGATCCACTTTTTGCTGCTCCTTCTCGCGGTAAAAACGGCGGCGGATATCATATCCAGGAAAAAAGTCCAGCCCGAGATGCCGGGACTTCTGATAATGCTCCATCTGTCGATTTGGATGGTAAAACACGCCCCCAAGGGAAGGGATATGATTTGGGTGCTTATGAATTTGAAGTGGTTATAAAATAGAAAATTTAGTCATAATTGTTGACAATTTGAATAAAAGATGGTAGTATATTTCTACCACGGGTTCCGAGGAATAGGAAAGCCGTCAGGGTTGAAATCGATAGAAGCTCGAAACGGGTGGATATCGAAAAACTCTTTTCTCTAAAAGAAAGAGAAAGGGGGTTTGACCCGCGAATTACTGGAAAAGTAATTTTCTGGTGATAAAAAGGTTGGAAAGTTCGTTGGGGCCCGTGTTTTTTTATGGATTCAAACTTCTTAATCATTTTTTATCCTGCAAGCTTAGTAGTGAGTTCGTAATATTCCCACGATGCCCAAGCCTATGTTATCTGAGGATTCATAACCATTTCTCAAATTTTTTGGTTTTATTTTGTGCTTTTTATCTTGAGAATATCGGAATAAATGAAAAGCGATCAAACAAAAAAGAAAAAGAATGGATTCAACAATTCCCCTCTTTGGAGTGGTGCTGCTTTCGCGGCGGGGAGGAAGTTTTCAGTTTTTCCTGATTCTCCTAAGAAAAGGATAAAGAATACGAATAAAAAATGAGATCCTCA
>NZ_DAOLQM010000037.1:0-12595 GCF_035418125.1 Atribacter sp.
ATGAAAAGAAAAGTTGCCAAACTCATATCGCCAAAAACTTTTGTTATTGAGCAAGAAGAAATTCCACCCTTAAAAAAGGATGAAGTTCTTGTAAAAATAGAAGCTTGTGGTATATGCCATACTGAGATGTCCACTTTTTTAGGTGAAAGTGTCACTATTATCGAAGGTCTCGAAAACTATCGTTTTCAAAAAGAAATCCCATATCCGGTTGAATTGGGACATGAGCCATCAGGAATTGTACTTGATATTGGAAGCGAGGTTAAAGACTTTAAAATTGGCGATCGGGTTGGTGGTCCGATTGATGGATCATTTGCTTCACATGTGGTTACTATCCCTAAAAAATTGGTCAAAATTCCCGATTCAGTTGAGAATCCAGAATACTGTTTAGCTGAGCCTTTAGGCTGTATATCGAACATGGTTCGAACAGCCCGGCCTGAATATGGAGATTTTGTTGCTGTCATTGGTTGTGGAACAATGGGCTTATTAACTCTATCAGCTTTAAAACAAATGCCTCTTCAAGGGCTAATCGCTATCGATCTCCAAGATTCACGTCTGGAATGGGCAAAAAGATTGGGAGCTCAATTTATCCTCAATCCAAAACGGGATGATTGTGAACAATTTATCCAAGATTTAACTCATAATCAAGGAGTAGATATTGCCATAGAAATAACTGGAAAATTAAAAGGTTTGGAAATGGCTTCTTTGATAATTCGTAATGCATCCTTTTATGGGTATCAGGGTAGAGGTAGAATCATTGCATCGTCATTTTATGCTGGTGATCAAATAATGAGCAATACTCTTGGTTATCAGCTGATGTTTAAGTCACCCATAGTCGCCTCGGTTCATCCCTGGCATTCTCTCAATTTTATAGAAGATGTTGCCAAAGGAGTCTGGGGATATCAAAAGCACTTCCTTCCCCTTGATCAGTTGGTCACTCATGAGTTTTGCCTTGAAGACTTAGCTAAAGGATTTGAAGCAGCATCTGGAAAGGATATCGATTATCTAAAAGGCGTTATTATCATGGAATAACCGGTATAAATTTTTAACCGTATTTATAATGTCATAACAACCTCTAAAAGAAAGGATTCTTTTTATGATAAAAAATTCAATGAATTTTCATCAATTAAAAATGTCGCTTTTTGCATTTTCAATTGCTTTTATGCTTCATCTTCTTTTATTTGCAACCGCACCGCTTTCAACAATTATTATGGAAGAAATGAACCTTTCTCATGCCGGTTTTGCTTTTATCTTTGGGATTGCTATGATCAGCTTGGTTGCTTCTCGTATCCCCTGGGGATTAATTGGTGATCATATTGGCTTCAGGAATGCCTTTCGGATTGCTCTTCCCATTTCAGCAATAGCAGCAGTCATTCGGCCTTTTACCCAAAGCTACGCTACACTTTTGATGACTCAGCTGGCTCTTGGTTTTGGTTTATCATCAATTCTCCCTATTCTTCCGCTCTTAGTTAAAAAATCCTTTCATAAACATTCCACAGGTTTTGCCACTGGAATTTATATTGCCGGTTTTGCAGCTGGGAATGCAACCGCTATTGCGTTTACACCAAGTTTATTACCAATTTTAAATTGGAGAAATATTCTTTTAGTCTATGCAATGCTGTCGGTTTTAATAGCAATTTTTTGGTGGCTCTTCATTCCTGAAACTCATCTTAAAACCGAAACTATTAAAATTACTCAATTTAAAGCGATTCTCAAAGACCGCTCTCTTTGGGTTCTTCTAATGTTGGTTATAGCATGTATGGGAGGCTACGACACCTTGGCAACCTGGGTTCCCAGAGTAATCGAGATGAAAAATTTTCGACCTTCTTTGGCCACTTTTCTTCCTTTAGGTTTTTTCTTCTCAGGTCCAATTACTGGATTCATTTCTGATCGTTTGAAAAACCGTAACTTTTTATTATCCTTTATGGGTATAGCCACTCTTTTGGCAACTCTTGGAATCAATTCTAATAATTATAGTATATTTAATTTAAGCTTATTTTTAGCCGGGTTTTGCTTAAACAGTATTTTAACCATCAGCTTAGCGATTCCGGCGGAACACGAAAGATATGCTACTTCAGTAGGCGGGGTAGTTGGAGTTATCTCATCGCTGGGAAATATTGGTCCACTTGCTCTACCCATTATCTTTGGTTCTCTAATCGATCTAACTGGAGCCTATCGAGCTTCAATTGTCTTTATTGCATTATTTTCAGGTTTAATTATTACTCTTTGTTCACGATCAAAATATTTTTAGTTCCCGGTATCTTCTTGCACGAATCAATATCTTACAGTGTATTGGCCATAATTTTGAATAGTATGGTACATGGTTAAAATATTTTCGAGAGAAGTATCAGCTTGAATATTATGAGTTGGCCCACAGAGGTAACCTCCACCAGGGGCAAAGGCATCGATTCTCTTTTTCACCTCATCTCTTACCATTCGCGGAGTCCCGAATGGTAAGGCTTCTTGAATATCAATGCCCCCAAAAAAACTTAAATCCTTACCAAAATCTTTTTTTAATTCAAACGAGTCCATTCCGATGCTTAAAGGCTGGAGAGGATTGAGCAGGTCCAATCCGATTTCGATAAAATCAGGGATGATCGGCCGGATTCCGCCATCAGAATGATAAGCGATGATGAGATTAGGATTTCTTTTTTTGAATGCTTGAAACATCATTTTCCAGCGTGGCTTAAATACTTGCCTCCAGAGATTGGGAGAAATAAGCATACCACTTTGCATTCCAACATCATCACCCAGCCAGAGAATATCTATTCCCAAATCAATAAGGGCCATAGCAATTTCGAAATGATATTCCATGACTCGATCCAATAATGTCTCTGCCATTCTTAAATTTGTAAGCATATCTTCCAACATTTGTTGGTAACCTCGCAGATGAATTGCTCCCTCCCACATAGTTAAAGGCACTGCTCCAATGATGGCATAATTATCGCTGTATTTTTTAATAATATTCGCTGCTCTATCGATCAACTCCTGGGTTACTGGTAGGGGAAAAGGATACTTTTTTAGATCATCAACTGTGGTGGCTTTGCTCAGCGGATTATGACATATCTCATTATAAAGACCTTTTTTTAAAAATCGAATTCCCCATTCAGTGTCATAGATCTCCCCTTCTTTAATCTTTCCATTAAAAAGATTAACCATTCCTTCCCAGACAATAACCGCATCATCTCCCATGGCAACATTGACGTCTATACCTTTTTGTCCAGTATAATCTTCAAGAAGCCGTTGGATTTCGGGTGTATATTGGCAGGAGATGGGAACGCGGTCCGGTTCTTGGTGTTTTAAGGCAGTCTTGACTCGATCTTTTCCATTCATCTTTCTTGTCTCCTTTCGTATCTCGTACCGAATATCAAATAAAGACTAGGTGATAGTTAGGTGTTATTTTCATAGCATGATTCACCTTTTAATTTTTTTTATTAACAGCTCGGTTTTTACTATTGTTTTGGTTATTTCCAGTTACAAAATCGATTGATCGATAACCACTGTTGCGTTGGGGTGAAGTTGTAAAACCGATGCTGGTATCTCTTTGCTGATCGGTCCCGAAAGAGCTTGACGAATTATTTCGGCTTTTTTTTCACCACTCACTAAAAGAAGAATTTTTCGGGTATTCATAATAGATTTTATACCCATGGTAATTGCTTTTTTGGGAACTTCTTCTAAGTTAATGAAAAAGCGTGAATTTGCTTTGATGGTCTCCTGACTAAGGGAAACCACGTGGGTTATACTGTTAAGGTGGGTTCCTGGTTCATTGAATCCAATATGACCATTTGAGCCTAAACCAAGCAGTTGAAAATCGATTCCTCCCAAGCTTTGTATAGCTTCTTCATAATCAGCACATTCCCTCGAAAGATCTAAAGCTGTTCCTAAGGGGATGTGAATACGGCTTGGATCAAGCTGAATTTGACGAAAAAGGTTTTTAAGCATAAAAAATGAATAGCTTTGTGGATGATCTGAGGAAAGTCCAATATATTCATCAAGATTAAAAGTATTGATGCAGGAAAAATCGACTATCCCCTGTCGGTGGTATTCAATCAGTATTTCATAAGTTCTAAGAGGCGTGGAACCAGTTGCAAAACCTAACACCGAGGTTGGTTTTTTGATAACTTGTTGGGCGATAGCAATGGCTGCTTTACGGCTCATATCCTCATAATTGCTTGCATAGATGATTTCCATGAATCAATCCTCCGCTTTTTTTAAATATATTCTAAAAAATCTTTATCATAAGTCGAGTATTCTCTAATAAAATTTGAGAAATGTCTATATTTTTTAAATTTCTTCTCATAGATTTGAGTATATTTTATTTGAGGGAGAAATGGATCTTCGGGTATTAAACCATTAATAATCGTGTCAAAATCTTTAATAATTCCCAAACGCTTTGCCCCAAGAAGAAATGCTCCAATGGTGGAGGAATCAGCATTTTGGAAAACAAAAACAGGAAGATTAAATATAGCGCTCACTAACTTTGGCCATATAGGAAAACGAGTAGCACCACCACTTAAAAAAATCTTTCTGATTTGTGGTTTTGATATCGAGGCAAAAGAATCTTTTAAGGCAAAAATTATGCCTTCTATAATGGAATAAATCAAATCCTTTCTCTTATGATTAATCTGAAGACCTAAAAAGGCACCATGAGCTCGATAATCAAAGTGAGGCGTTCCCGTCCCCATTAAATATGGAAAAAAAAGGATATTCCTTTCGGTATTTTCATCTTCGATGGTGTTTAATTCTTTTAAAATGAATTCTTTATCTTCTAACTCAAATAGATTTTTAAACCATTGTATTGAAGACCCCCCGGTTGGAACTGTTCCTAAGCAAAAATAACTTTGAGGTATGCAATGAGAAAAAAAGTATAAACGCCCTAATAGTTTTTCCTCGATGGACTCAAAACTCATCAGCATTTGTGCTGCGGTTCCAATGCATAGGGATAGACTTTCTATTTGGTCCGTTCCATTTGCCAATGCAGTTGTGGCTAAATCACCACCACCTTTTATAACCGGAATGCCTTCTGAAATACCAAACTGTTTGGCAGCAGCATAGGAAATCCTTCCCAGAATATCATCACTTTGAATAATATCTGGAAATAAGGACCTTTTTAATGCACAATTATTGATAATTTCCTCACTCCAATTATGATTTGAAAGGTTATATAGGAGCGATCCAGAAGCGTCTGAATGATCAGTATAAATGTTACCGGTTAAAAGAAACCCGAGATAATCTTTAGGAAACACGATTTTATCGACTTGAGGGAAAAGATTTGATTGTTGGTTTTTCAACCAAAGTATTTTAGGAAGAGTAAAACTTTCTTGAACTGGATTTCCAGTTATTTTTAAAATGGAATCGGATGTGAAAGTGTTTTTTAAGTAATGAACCTCTTCATGAGCCCTGGTGTCAGACCAAATCATACAGGGATAGGCTATTTCTTGCTTTGAATTTAAGAAAACCGGTCCGTGCATTTGTCCAGTGAGAGAAATTCCTTGAATAGACTTTATAATTTTCGGATCTTTATTTCCTATTGTCCGAAGAAGATTCTGTAAATTTGATACCCAAATAGCTGGATTTTGTTCAGCATATCCAGGTAATGAAAAGTTAGTAGGATGGGATTTTGAGGATTGAGCTCTAATTCTCCCTTTTTCGTCATAAATAATACATTTTAAGTTAGTAGTACCGACATCGATGGTTAAAATATTGGCAGAACTATTCATCATAGAGTTCTCACTTTTTTTCGATAGCGATTATAGAGATCGGTATTTTTCTTTTTCCCATCTGGTAAATTACCACTAATGAATATTGGAGGTGTTAATTTTTTTTGCTGAATAAGCCACATCGACACATTTGCTAATATCAAATTGAGAATAAAAGCTCCACAGACTGTAGAGGTAGGTGCAATTTTCTGTTCCAGTCCAGGTATCGACAAAACGGCATCTCCGATTTCGGTATGATTATCAATAAATATGTCGGAAAAATCACTCAGTGATTGACGATTTTTAGTGTTTTTTAAATATTCGCTGTATTTTCTCGATCCAATGCCAATAAGTGGGAGTTGGGAATCCTTAACCTTTTTAGCCATCTCAACCGGAACATAGTTCACCCCAGAATTGGAAAAAATGACAAAAATATCAGATTTCTCGGGTTGAACATGATTGAATATTTTCTCAGCATAGCCTTCTAAATCCTCGAGAGCTGAAGACTTCATGGCTCCAGTATGAAGCATGAGAGAGGGTTCAAGAATCGGGTTGATGCATGCTAAACCTCCGGCTCGGTAAAAAGCCTCCTCACCAAACATATGAGAATGACCGGTTCCAAATATGTGAACAAGCCCTTGGTTGGCTATCGATTGAGCAATTTGCAATGAAGCTTGCATCATTTTTTCTTTTTCAGTATTGACGATTTCTTTAAGTTGATCATTAACTTCCTCATAATAACTTAAATCAAAAATAAAAGGCGAATCCATTTTTTCCTCCTATTATTGAATAAATCTTTGCTTATTATTAAGTAGTGTATCATGATTTTTTTAAAAAATAGAGAAGTTACAAGAGAAAGCAACTGAGAAGGTAAGGTCATCCTTTCTCGATGAATGTCATGAAAGAGGTAGGCACTTTAACTTGTTGCTCATAATTTATCCCTCGTCACTAGATTAGAGTATTGACTTATTCGAAAGAATTTTTTATCCTGGTTATAACCAGTTCTTACAGGATGTTATAATTTAACTATATTACCGAAAGGTGTGGGAATAATAGATGCTTCTTGAAAAAACATCTCCAGTTCCACTACATATACAATTAAGGAAAATAATTCTGTCAATGATTGAAAGTGGAAAATTAAAGCCTGGTGATAAGTTATTTTCTGAGTCCGAGTTTTGTAAAAAGTATAACATCAGTCGAATGACGGTAAGACGGGTTATTAGCGATCTCGTGAATGAAGGATACATTCAAAGAGTTGCAGGAAAAGGCAGTTTTGTTTGTGAACCCAAAATCATTGAAAAATTAACCTATGTTACAACCTTTACTGATGATATGATTTGTCGCGGTCTTATACCCGAACGGAAACTATTGGAGCGACGAATTGAAGATCCGTATCCAAAAATTGCTGAGATGCTCAACCTTGATTCAGAAGACAAAATTATTTATGTTAAAATGCTTCTCTATGCCAACCACGAACCAATTTGCTTACAAAATGTCTATTTACCCTATCGTATATTTTTTAAGTTTATGAAAACCAGTGAAGAAGAAATTGAAAGAAGAGATTTGTGTGAGATATTGAATACCTTTATTGAACGGCCGGTTTTATGGGCAAAGCAAAGCGTTGAAGCAGTTTTACTAAAAGCTAAAGAAGCTAAACTTCTTGAAGTATCAACCAATATACCTGGTTTGCTTTGCGAGAGGGTTACTTTTGATGAGCTCGATACTCCTATTGAATATGTTACTTTTCTTTATCGAGCTGACCGATATAAATTCATGATCGATAAAAGAAACGTTCTTCATCAGAATAATAAACGGTCAATTGAAAAATAAAGATTTAATCTTATCCTTTATTTAAATTATTATTACCGAATTAAAATAGAGATTTCTCTAAATTTGTCCCCAGATTGATAGTTAATAGCTTCTCTTGCTCTACAGGTATTAGAAATGTTTGTACACACCTTTCTTTTTATCCTAAAAACAGAAAGCTCAACAACAATAAAAGAATGATTGATTTAAATAATTTTCACCATTTTATCTTGACAGCTTATTATATCTCAATGTAACCTGTATATACATGATATTATTAACGTTAAAATGAAAATGTATTAAGGAGGTGATTTTTTCTTCTTCTTTAGTAATAAATAATAGGAGGTTATGCCCGTGGTAAAAGGAAAAAGCTATCTTGATATTACCATTGAATTTCTTCAAAAAATTGAAAAAGAACAAGCAAAAAATTTTGAAAAAGCCGGGCAAGTTATCGGGGATGTCCTCATGAAAGACGGTTTACTCCATGTGATTGGTACTGGAGGACATACTGATATCCCCGCTTATGATATGTTTTACCGAGCTGGTGGATTGGTTCCGGTTAACTACATTATACCAATTGGAGCATTATATGGAGCCTGTGGAGCTACCCACGGAATGCGCATCGAAAGATGCCCGGATTATATGAACCGAGTAGTCGATTATTATGGAGTCAAAGCTGGAGATGTAGCTATTGTATTCAATAATATTGGAGTCAATTCTGCTACTATTGATGCCATTTTAGAATGCAAAAAGAAAAAAGCTTATACTATTGGAGTTGGAGGGAGCGAGTGGCAGGAAAAGATCCCCAAAGATCATTTTACCCGTCACCCTAGCCGTCAGAATATGATAGATTTGGTTGATCTTTTTATTGATGATTATAATCCAGTAGGCGATTCAGTTATGGAGATTGATAATTTTGATCGTCCTTTTGCGCCTATTTCAGCTATGACTGACGGATACATTGTGCGCCGCATTGAAATTGAAACCATTAAATATATGGTAAACAAAGGTGTTACCCCCAAGGTATGGATGAGTGCCAACCGAGTTGGTGGCGACGAAGCCAATACAAAATATGTAGAAGAATATTTCAATCGTATTAAAAACTTGTAAACAATTTTGAGAGTAAATCGTTTTCTGGTTGAATACTTTTTTATATAGGAGGGTCATACAATGAAAAAAGGGATTTTAATCCTGATGGTTTTTACTTTAGTCATGGTGTTAGGTAGTATAACTTTTGCTCAAGATCAGCCATTAGAAATAACCTTTTGGCATCACGAAGCACCTGCTCACCGAGTTGCAGCATTTCAAAAAGTAATCGATCTTTTCATGAAAGAAAACCCCAACATCAATTTAAAACAAGAAGTTGTCATGTGGGGAGATGCTTGGGTTAAAACCTTAGCTGCTATTGAAGCTAACACACTCCCTGATTTTCAATTTGGTTTACCTGATTTTGTTACAACCATGTTTAAGACCGGTTCTCTGGCACCACTAACTGATTTAGTGAAAGAAATTGATGAAAAGTACCAGATATTTCCCAACCAGAAGAATATGTATTTCTATGATGGTGATTATTGGGGAGTTCCTATTATGACCATGGTCATGCTCATGACCTATCGACCTAGTTTCCTCGAAGAATATGTTGGAACTACTGAACCACCAAAAACCTGGGATGAAGTACTTGATTACGCCAAAAAGATCACCGAAAATTCGGAAGAAGAAGTATATGGTATTGGGATTGGTGGAGCAAAGAACTTGATGACCGACGAACAAGCCTACATATTCATGGCAAGTACCGGTGCACGATTCTTTGATGAAAATGGAAATATCACCTTTAATAGCCCAGAAACCATTGAAGCACTGAAATTATATAATGATTTGATCAAATTTGCTCCTCCCGGAGCCGAAGCCTGGTCTTGGGGAGAAATCGAATTGAATATAGCAGCAGGAACCCTGGCCATGTCTCCTTACTTTCCATCGGTCCAGAAAAGATTCCACGAAGAGTTTGATAGCGATGACTACAATGCAGCTCATATACCTTTTTATAAAGATCGCACTGAACGAGGGACAATTACCTACCCCAATGAAGTTCATCTCTATAAAGATACTTTAGAAAAACCAGGTCACAAAGAAGCGGTTTACGACTTCGTTCGTTTCATGATGAGACCCGATATAAACGCTATATTAACTTCCGGTCAAGAACCCGGTGGTTTCTTCCCTACGAGTGTTGCCGCTTCCCAAGCCAAGGAATATTGGGATGATCCGATTGTTAAACGATTCGAAAATGCTCATAAAATTGCCATGGAAGCTTTGAATGATTATGCTACGCTTTATGGTTTTGAATATGGTAAATGGGTTAATACCGGTATTGGTGATATCTCCGGTGCTGATGTTTTAGCTGATACTGTCAATAAAGTAGTAAGTGGTCAAATGACTCCCGAAGAAGCAGCAGCCTATGGCGCAGAACTCATGACCAAATATTCTGCACCGATTGCGCAATAATCTCAATTCAACGAGCTGGAGTATTGTTCCAGCTCGTTGATATTTTATTGGTATGGGTGGTTTAAATGCTTAAAATTCGGAAAAATGAAATACAGCAATACTTATTCTTGCTCCCGGTCTTCATCGTTGTCTTGGTTATTTTTGCTTATCCATATATTCGAAATTTAATTTACTCTTTCTATGATATTTCCTTTGGAGGCGCCAAATCCAATTATATAGGACTAAAAAATTATACCTACCTTCTGGGTAGTGGCTTTTTCTGGGAATCTTTATGGAAAAGCCTTTATTGGACTTTAGGTAATTTAATTATTCAGTTGATTGTGCCCCTCTTCTTAGCGATTCTACTAAACAAAAAAATGAAAGGAATTCATTTAGCTCGATCACTGATAATGCTCCCTTGGATTGCGCCTACCGTTGCAGTTGCAGTCTGTATGAGATGGATGTTGCTTCCCAGAATTGGCATTATTAATGCTTTTTTGACTTCGATTGGGTTAATGGAGAAACAAATTCATTTTTTAGGTAACAATACCACCGCCATGCCTGCTCTCATTCTTCTTAACTCCTGGAAATTTCTTCCTTTTGGGACTTTGATGATTTTGGCCGCTCTTCAAGCTATTCCTTTGAGTGTTTTTGAAGCAGCCGAGGTGGATGGTGCAACTGGTTTTCAAAAATTTCGATTTGTTACTTTTCCTCTTCTTAGCTCAATGATTTGGTTTGTTGGATTCCTGGCATTTGCTTGGAATTTTAATACTTTTGATTTTATTTGGTTAACGACTCAGGGAGGTCCTGGAACGGCAACCCAAACCCTACCAGTTTTAATCTACCGAACTGCTTTTAAGACCTTCCGTTTGGGAGAAGCATCTGCAGTAACAGTTTTTATTGGTATCTTTTTGATTATTCTTGGTTTTTTCTATTTCAGTTACCTTACTCCAAAAGATAAACAATAATTGAATTAAATGAATTATCATTCAGCCTGTCGGTGAGGTGAAACGGTTTGGCAGAAATTAACCGGACCAAAAATATTATTACAATATGCGTTATCATACTGGTTCTGGCACTTATTATTTGGCCTTTTGTCTACATATTCATTTCTTCTTTTAAACCTTTAAAAGAAATTATGTCCCGTGCTTCTTTTTTGCCAGTTGAACCAACTCTAAAAAATTATCAAACCCTTTTATTTGCTCGAACACCGGTCAGAGATTTTCCCCGGTTTTTGTTTAATAGTCTTTATGTATCTGTTTTTACTGCTCTTTTTACTCTCATAATTTCATCAATAAGCGGTTATGGAATTGCTCGAAATCGAAGGCTCCGTGCTGGTTTGATCTCAAAATTTCTCCTTTTTATCTATGTTTTTCCAACTGTTGTTCTTTTAGTTCCAATTTATAAACTATTTACTACCATGAATTTATATGACAACTTATTTGGACTCATTATCATTTATACTGCACTGGTATCACCTTTTTGTACCTGGTTGTTGGTATCTTTCTTTGAAAATATTCCCAGAGAACTGGAAGAATCGGCCGGAATTGATGGAGCTGGCACTTTTACCACTTTCACTCGCATTGTTATTCCATTAGCCTCACCAGGATTGGTAACTGCAGGAGCCTATGCTTTCATTACTGCCTGGGGTGAATATATGTTTGCTTTAATTTTGATTACCTCCAATTTGAAGAAAACGGGGCCATTAGGTTTAGCAACCTTTACTGCTGAACAATATATCGAATGGGGACCGCTGCTTTCCGGATCGATTCTTATCATGATACCGGTCTTTATCCTATTCATGCCGGTATCGGGTTATTTCATAAAAGGATTCACAGCAGGAGCTGTGAAAGAATAATAAAAAGGGAGGGAATCCCATTGAAAATTAAAAAATCTATAATTGTTGTTTTGATCATGATGGGTTTGGTTATGTGTGCATTTTCCATAGCTCAATCGAAGGTGTCAATCAACGTAACTGAAGATCAGTATGTTCTCCCGGTAGCTGAATTGGCCAGCACAAAAACTAATCCAGAAATCATTCACATGAGTAACGATCTGGTTGCCATAGATTTAATTCCCAACCGGGGTCGTATCTTATCCAATTTTATGTTATCCGACCAACAACAATCTTATCTCTATCAGAAATTCGTTCCTGATCCTATGGTTCTTCCCGGTGGTCTTCATACCGTTGAATTTGGTGGCTATTATTTTTCCCTTCCATGGAATACCCGGGATCGTCAACCATTTGATTTGCAATTTGAAATTCTGAATTCTACTGATGATTTAGGAGAAATCTTCCTTTCCGGGAAGGACATGTTCCAAAAAACTCTTACCGAAGTTTGGGTGAGAATGAAAAAAGCCAGTCCAGTTATAGAAATTGAAGCTAAAATATCCAATACTTCAAAGAAAACTCCCAAAGATTTAGTGTTCCGAGATTTTTCGGTTTTTTATATTCATGATAACGAAAATAGTAATGAACAAATAATTATACCGGTTGACAAAATTAAACTTATAGAAAGTAAAAATGATTGGGCAGGATCGAAAGAAAGCCTTTTTGAATGGCCGGAATCTTTCTCACAATGGAAAATGATCAACGATTATTTAGTTTTTCAGTC
>NZ_DAOLQM010000038.1:0-12527 GCF_035418125.1 Atribacter sp.
TTTCGTCTTCCTGGAATAATTTCTTTGTTGGAATCATCATTCTCCTCAGTGTTGGAATAACAGCTTTTCGGAATAAAAAAGAGAGCGAGAAGAACCTGATCTTTCTGTGAGGAAAACACCAATGGTTAAAATATCCAAAGAAATGATCATCCTTTTTGTAATATTTGCGATTGTATTGGTTGGAATTGCAATTCTTTTGGGAGGAAGCTTCTATAACAGCCGTAATTTTGTATCGATGGGTTTTCAAATTCCTGAGTTCGGATTTTTAGCCTTAGCCATGTCCTTGGCAATGTTAACTGGTGGTATCGACTTATCCATTATTGGGAACATGAACCTTTCGGGAATATTAGCTGCCTTAATTCTTACCAACCAAAGCTTGCTTTCTACAGCCGGAACGACAGTGACGGTTGTATTGGCAATATTAGTAGCACTCTTATTTGGTTTAATTTGTGGTGCATTAAATGGAATTCTGATTGGATATATAAGAATACCTGCTATGTTGGCAACAATAGGTACCATGTTGTTTTATACTGGTGTTGGTATGGCAATTACCGGAGGACGAGGAGTGGTAGGCTTTCCAGAAATTTTTATGTTGTTTGGAAATTCTCGATTTTTAGGATTACCAATTCCTCTCCTTATTATGTTTATTATTTTTGCCTTGGTCGCCTTGGCTCTTGAACACACCGTATGGGGACGGAGTGTTTATTTGGTTGGAAATAACTATATAGCAGCGCTTTTTTCCGGTGTTCGAACCACTAAAACTATTATCCTGACTTACATGATTGGTGGGTTAATGTGTGGTTTTAGTGCCCTGATTCTTATTTCGAGAGTGAATTCAGCGCGGATTGGTTATGGTGATACCTATCTTCTTCAGGCTATTCTGGTTTCAGTAATGGGAGGAATTAATCCTGAGGGTGGTTCAGGGAAAGTGCTTGGAGTATTGCTGAGTATTTTAATCCTTCAATCTCTTTCCAGCTCTTTCACACTTTTTGCCATAACTCCCTATGCGAGGGGTTTAATCTATGGTTTGATGTTGTTGATCATCATGATTGTCAATTATGTATATGGAGAAGGATCCAAAAGATCGCTACGAAAAGCCAAAATAAAACAATAACAAAGAAATACCAAGTGGGATTCTACTGATTTAGTAACCTTAAGTGTATTCGAGAAGTTATAAGGAGGAAACACCATGCAAGACGGAGAATTAATTCAAATTGGATATTTAGTAAAGGACTTAGAAGGTGCCGTAAATTTTTATATGGAAACCATGAATGTTGGTCCCTGGGAAATATATACTTTTGCTCCTCCAGTGCTTCGTGAATCGATGGTGCGAGGAAAACCCTCCAATCATGAATTTCGCATTGCTTTAGCCTCACCAGGTCAGATTCAGGTTGAACTCATTCAACCCTTAACTGGTCGGAGTATTTATGATGAATATCTGGAACAAAAGGGAGAGGGATTACATCACGTCAAGTATTATTATAAGGATTGTCAAAAAGTAATTCAGGAATTTGAGAAAAAAGGAATTCCCGTTATTCAAAGTGGAAAGTTTGATGAAGACGAATATTATTACCTGGATACTTTAAAGCACTATGGAATGATGATTGAAATCGGGAACGGAGGAAAGATTAGACCTCCCGAAAGGATTATTTCAAAATAAATTGATTTAAATTTTTTTAAATGAAAAAGTAAAAAGATGAAATCCTCATAACTTCTGAATACGAAACCCCTGGATGACTCATCATCATAATTCCTTCTCCTTTGATGGGAGAAGGCGAGGATGGAAGTGTGATTATTACTCATTGCTATTCAATCATTAAGGGATTTATAGGATAAAAAAGGAGGAATTGTCATGAAAAAGAAAATAAAAAACCAGGTTTTTTGGGTGGGAAAAGTTGATTGGGAACTGAGGAAATTCCATGGAGATGAATTTTCCACTCATCATGGTTCTACCTATAACTCCTACTTGATTCAGGAAGAAAAAAACGTTCTGATTGATACGGTATGGATTCCATTTGCCGAAGAATTTGTTGAAAATTTGGCACAAGAGATTGATTTAAATAAGATAGATTATATCGTGGCCAATCATGGAGAAGTGGACCACAGTGGTGCTCTTCCTGCCCTCATGAAACACATTCCTAATGCTCCTATTTATTGTACCGCGAATGCCGTGAAATCATTGAAGGGTCAATACCATCAAGATTGGAATTTTCACGTGGTAAAAACCGGTGATAAAATAAGTATTGGTGGAGGGAAAGAGTTAGTTTTCGTTGAAATGCCAATGCTCCATTGGCCGGATAGCATGGCAACCTATATGACGGAGGATAATATTTTATTTAGTAATGACGCCTTTGGTCAGCATTTTGCAACTGACAAATTATATAACGATTTGGTAGATCAATGTGATTTGTTTAAAGAAGCAATCAAATACTACGCCAATATATTGACACCATTTAGTCAAATTCTGAAAAAAAAGTTGGAAGAAGTTCTTTCTTTGAATTTAACCATTGATATCATTGCTACTAGTCATGGGGTTATCTGGAGAGACAATCCCCTGCAGATTGTCGAGAAGTATTCCCAATGGGCAAATGATTATCAAGAAAATCAGATAACGATTATTTATGATACTATGTGGAATGGCACAAAAAAGCTTGCTGAGAAAATTGCCGAAGGAATTGAAATAGTTGATCCGGATGTTGAAGTGAAAGTATTTAATCTAACTAAGAGCGATCAGAATGATTTGATTACCGAAGTATTTAAATCCAAGAAAGTTGTTATCGGGTCACCCACGATTAATAATACTATTCTCCATTCCATCGCCGGTTTTATTCAATTAATGAAACAGATGAAATTTAAAGGAAAAAAGGCCACATCTTTCGGCTGTTATGGGTGGAGCGGGGAATCAACCAAAATTTTAAATGAAGCTTTAGCAAATGCCGGTTTTGAGGTTATTGAAGAAGGCTTTAGAAACCAATGGAATCCTGATGATGGGCGACAGATCGAAGCCATAGAATTTGGGAAAAAGATTGCCAAGGCATAAAAAGGAGTGGTAGTAATGGATAGTATTCAAATAATAGCTGCTGGACCTAAAAATGTTCCATATTCCGGTGCATTGTACGCTGGAGATTTCATTTATGTATCGGGGCAAGTTCCTCTTAATGAATCAAAACAGGTTGTGGGAGAAGACATTGAAACTCAAACGACCTATACTCTCGAAAAAATTGAAGCCCTGCTTGCAAAAGCTGGAGCAAATTTAAATCATGTTGTGAAAACCACAGTTTTCTTGACTGATATGAAGAATTTTTCCAGAATGAATGAGGCCTACGGTAAGAAATTCAAAGAAATCTATCCCTGCCGAAGTTGCATTGAAGTTAGTCAATTGCCAGCACCAGTTCAAATCGAGATCGAAGCGGTTGCTTATTTTCCAAAAAAATAAAAAAACATTTTAAAATACCCTCACCCCTGTTAGCTTGATTTTTACAAGGAGAGAATTGATTATGTTTGTTCCCTCAATCTAACCCGTTTCACTAGTGGATCAAGGTTAGATTGAGGGAATTCTTTATATTACCGATCCTTCTACCCTGATTAGATTAGTTTAATTAATTATCTCCTTCCAATTCCATTTTTAAAGAAAAAAATTGGAGGAGATCTTTAAGGGTAATGACTCCTATCAATTGATCATTTTCAACGACCATTAGACGGCTATTTCCGGTTCGGTTCATTAAAGATAACGCTTGAGTGGCATCAGTGTCGGGATGGATGGTGTTATCTATTGAACAAGACTTGGAAACTTCTCCAGCAGTTTGAGTGCTCCATTTTTCCTTAGGAATTACTTTAATGTCACGGGTGGTTAAACACCCAACTAATTTACTATTTCGTACAACCGGAAACATTTTATAATGGTAACGATAAATATAATCCTCAACGGCTTCTTTTAGAGTCATGGTATCAGGTATGGTAACCGGATCAGGTTTCATAAATCGACGAACAGTCTCTCCCTCCAGAGCTTTGGAAATCATTAATCTTTGCATCGATACCTGGGAAGCATTTTGAAGAAACATTCCTATTAGGAACAGCCAAATTCCTCCAACAAAAGAACCCCGGAAAATACTAAAAACACCAAGGAAAATAAGAGTAAAACCGAATATTTCTCCCATTCGTGAGGCTATTCGAGTCGCCCAACGCAAATCTTTTTTTCTCCACCAAAGTATGGAGCGCAGAATTCGACCACCATCCAAAGGAAAAGCAGGAATTAAGTTAAATCCGGCTAGAGCCCAATTAATAATCCCCAAGTATCCAAAAATACCAGTAATTCCCATTGATACTCCAAGTCTTTTTAGGATTAAATAGGTACTGTAGAAAATCATACCAAGAGCAATACTGGTTACCGGACCGGCTAATGCCATATAAAATTCGGTTTTTGCATTGGCTGGTTCCTCGGTCATTTCGGCGACACCACCAAACATAAACAGGGTAATACCCCGGATTGACAATCCGAAACGGCGGGCGACCAAGGAATGAAAAAGCTCATGAATGACAATCGAGACGAATAAACCGATTGCTCCGAATATCCCCATCCACCAGTAGGTTGTTGAAGGTAAACCTTGATAATATTGGGGAAACACTCCCAGTGATAACGACCATATCATAAGAAAAAGGACAATTATCCAACTGGGATCAATTTTTATTTCAAATCCTAATAATCTGATTATCGGTACCGATTTACCGAACATTTCAATCACCTCATTTAAAAAGGGGCTGATGATTATTAACTAACTTTATTAGTTCGCCGCAAACTATAAAAGAGAAAAAAGCTAAAGTTTAAAAGGGATGTTGTTTTAAGATGTTTGCAGGAATTGTTTTTTGAGTGTTTTTTTGTGAAAATCCAAAATAGTGAATTACTTTTTTCACTAAACTATCCATTTAAACAAACAACCTAAATGCAACAATTATTCCTTTATCTTTTAGAAGATGGATTGAAGACATTTTTAATCCCTATGGGTAATTAAGACACTGGAATTAAAAGAAGCGCTCTCCTCAAGTTTTTTCATTTCTATTAATTATCCAACAAATACCTTTAAAACTTATTTTTTAGTTGTTATTAAAAATATATTCAGGATAGGCGAAAAGTGATACCATTAATAAAATATTAAATAAAAAAGAGGGGAAATTTGTATGAAAAAATGGAAGAAATGGTTGCTTATAATCGGTATTATAGTTGGTGTCTTTATTATCGGGATGTTTTATTATGCTATGGCTGGCATGCAAGAGATAAAAGAAATGGTGATAACTGATATTGATTTGTCTCAAGTTAAGGATGGAGTATATACTGGTGAGTTTAAAGGAAATAGATGGTCTAACACTGTAGAGGTGTCAGTGGAAGGTCATAAAATAACTGAAGTAAAAATTCTTGATGATTTTGGGATCCCAATACCCGAAATTTCAAAAAAATTGATAGAGAGTATAAAAGAAAAGCAAAGTTTAAATGTTGATGCTATCTCCCAGGCAACTATCAACACTAAAGCTTATTTAAAGTCAATAGAAAACGCTCTCAAAAAAGGGATGGAATAGATCGGGCACAAATAAAGACCGAGAGGGGAGGGAGCGAGGGGGAGAGGAAAAAAGAGAAACGATAGAAGGAAAAGATAGGAATGAAAACCTAAAGGTCTTTACAGGTAAGAAAGGAGGAGGGAAAGATTGAGAAACCAATAATAATGGTTTCAGAATTAACTAAGATATATCGAACTGGATCGGTTGAGGTCATTGCTCTAAAAGATGTAAGTTTCCAAGTTAATAAAGATGAATTTATTGCGATAATGGGACCATCTGGTTCAGGAAAATCAACCTTAATGTATATTCTTGGGTGTTTAGATCGAGCAACCAGAGGAAGTTATTATTTTGAAGGCCAAGAAGTATCCCGATTAAAAGAAAATACATTAGCTATCATACGAAATAAAAAAATTGGATTCGTTTTTCAGACCTATAACCTACTACCTCGCCTCAATGCTTTTCAGAATGTGGAGCTCCCATTAATCTATGCTGGAATCTCCGGTTCACAAAGGAAAATAATTGTTAAAAATGCACTTATCCAAGTTGGGTTGGAAAACCGGATATTCCATCGGCCAAATCAACTTTCAGGTGGGGAATCTCAACGGGTAGGCATTGCTCGAGCACTGGTAAATGACCCAACTATTCTATTGGCGGATGAACCGACTGGGAATCTCGATAGTAAATCAGGCGAAGAAGTGATGCAAATTTTTCAGAACTTGAACGATCAAGGGAAAATGATTATTTTAGTTACTCACGAAAGAGAAATCGCACAACATACTAAGCGAATCCTTCATTTTCTTGACGGTAAGTTGGTTGGGGATGAACCAGTCGAAAATCCACTCCGTGCCAGTGACCAATTAAAGCAGATATCAACATCTGTCTTATGTTAGGTAAAGAATATTCACGAAAACCTTATATCGATTATTCACAAACCCTAAAATAGTCATTCACAGCTTGATGAAAGAAAAGTATCTGGACCAAAATGGATGAAGAACAAGGAATCCGAATGGGCAGTTTTTTGTATTATCGGTTGGTTAGGAGTAAGGGTCTTTTGGTATGAGCCTTGAGCTGAAAAATAGGAATCCTGATGGTTTAAAAAGAAATACCACCCAAAGCCCGAAATAGATAGAAATACGATAATGCCAGCCATAAGCTGGTAACCACTTTTTTTATTCCAAAGAAGGAGACCAATTATAGTCAAAAATGAAATCGGAAGAAACAGCAGCTGATTTTGAAAAAGGATGAAAGAGAGGATGATAACGCTAATCATCCAAAAAATTCTAACTTTACCTTGAAAAAAGATCAGTCCTAGAAAAGGATAAATGAACCAGAGTTTTGAAAAAAACACTGGTAGATTATAGGAAGATGAGATTAGAAATTCTGGGAGCATATATCTTAGGTTCAATGGAGAAGTATTGAGAAATAAAAAGGGATTACCGGAATAAACCCAATTAAAAAATAGGATAGCGGTAAGAAAAAAAACTGGAGGGAAGAGTGATACCAAGAAAAGGGAAGTTTTTCTTATAAGTGAGTCACGGAAAAAAAATAATTGGAAAATGGTCACCGGGATAATGACCCAAAGAAAGGATAATTGAGTTAAGGTTCCAATTCCAAGGCTTATCCCTGCTAGAAAGAAAAAATAAATTGACTGGGTTTCATGATATTGAACGATATTAACGATGGTAGTAGTGATGAAAAACGCCAACAAGAAAAATGAAGGCGAGGAAAGAGACAAAAGAAAAAAAGGAGAAGTTATAATCAAGAGAATAAAAATTGGTGGAAAGTTTTTTTGAATGATTATTTTGGAAAGTAGCCAGATAGTAAAGGTTCCAATAACCGGAGGAATGAGAGCAGGAAGATAACCGATCAAAGCAAAGAAAAAAGGTAAGAGAGGATAGGAAAGAAAGAGTAATTTAGGTTGTTCGGACTTAGAAGAAAAAAAGATTTGTGACTGATTGCTGTAAAAATCAACTTCTGACGTTATCAATCCTTTTTCTCGTGCTAAAAGAGTAAAGAAAAAAAAGAGAGAAAAACAACATGTATAGAAAATAACGGCAGGAATGATTTTTTTATTCATCCTATTTTTCCTCGATCTGTAATCCATGAATAGTTTTTTCCCAGAAAAAGGGACGGGTAAAAAGTTGAAAGATGCCTTTCCAAGCAGCAATACTGGTAAGCCACCAATACAAAGGATTTAAGAGCGAATAAAAAATGAGCCTGTCTATTCCTCGTCTGAAAACTGCCAACATGCTCAGATAAATTCCTAAAAAGTTACCAACGATGAGGTTAAAAACCCCCAAGTATAAGATAGGGCCTGAAAAATAGCTTTGCAAAAATTCGCCCCGATTGAAAAGCCAGATAAAAAAGAGAATCCATAAAATAAGGGAAAATGCCTGTCCAAGCGTGGTTCCACCGATAAATACCTGGAGAGTAAACCATCCTTTCCAACCGGAATTCCTGACGACCTGAAAAGGGTGGCGATTATGAACTAAAAAAGTTTGCAGATATCCTTTCAACCATCGCGAACGTTGACGAATCCAATTTTTTACCCGGCTATTGGCTTCTTCAAAAGTGGTAGAGGGAAGAATACCGACCCGATAGCCTCGATAGCTGGCTCTCATTCCTAAGTCAGCATCTTCAGTGACATTATACGGATCCCATCCTCCTAAATCTCGCAGAATCTTGGTACGGAAATGATTGGATGTTCCGCCAAGAGGTATGGGTAAATGGTTCAAATAAAGACCAGGAAGGAGGTAATCAAACCAGTAGGAATATTCCAGAGTGAATAAACGGGTGAGGATATTCTGTTCGGCATTATAAAAATTAAGAGCGTTTTGGAAACACATAATATCCGGTGGTGATGAACGAAAACAAGCCACCGCTTTTTTGAGCTGATCTCTTTCGGGGATATCTTCGGCGTCATAAATGGTGAGAAATTCACCTCGAGCAAAAGCCAGGCCAAAATTACAAGCTCGCGGTTTGGTCTTAGGCATTCCTTCGGGAACAATAACAAAGCGAACATTATAAGGCGGTTTTTCAGCTTTGCAGTGAATCAAAGTGTCTTGATCGTCTTCTTCGATAAGGAATATAACGTCGAGTTTTTCCGGAGGATAATCAAGGTTTTGAATAGCAGTTGTCAGTTGACGAATCACGTTTGGAGGTTCGTGGTAAAGAGGCAATAAAATGCTGTATGTGGGGAGATCGTTGGGACGAAGCTGAGGCTCATTTTTTTTAAATAATGAGCTATTTGTGTCGAGTTTTGCTCCGGAAGAGCTTAGTACAAACCGAAATATTACACTGATTGCATAAAAAAGATTAGCTAAACCCAATAAAATAAGCATGGTTAAGCGAGGGAGAGTAAAAACACCAATTAAGATAAGAGCACATAAAGCGCCTAAACTGATCCATTGAACGGGAGTAAAAACTCTCATAGCTGATTCCTCTGGAGAACGATAAAAAAGACCAGAGGTAGCTTCCTGTAAGAATTTATCTTTAAAAAAGATATGGGCTAGCCAATCCAACTCGTAGGGTGTAATTAATTTAATAATGAGCTTTTTTCCCGGAAATTTATCTTCTAAAAAATGTCGAAGCGATACATTGTTGGGATTGGGGGTCAAGATTTCTAATTCTTCATGATCGTAGCGGTAGGGAAAAAAGGAATATTGAAAAAAATCTTGGGAATTGAAAAACAAGAACAGCTTAGGGTCAATTTCTTGGGCGAGAAGATGGAGATTTTCACCGGTGTATTCAAAAGGACCTTGTTGGGTGATAACCTGATAGAGCTGTATTGGAGTTATAGAACCAAGAGAAATAAGAATTTCTCCCAAAAGACTTCCAGTTTCCTTTTGGAGTTCAAGAGCCTGAGCTAACTGTTCTTTGGTTATTAAATTTTTTTCAATTAATATTTCACCTATGGGTTTACTGGTCATTTTTTTATTGGGGGTTGAGTCATTCTTGGGTAAAAAGCCCCAAAAAAGATCCCAATCAGGATGAGAGAAAAAGTTAAGAGGTAAATTCGATAGCGTTGATAGAAATTTCCCTCTTTAATGCTTTCAAAGAATGAATGAAAATTGAGCCCACATATTAGGATTTTAGAAGATTTTTGGACGAAATACTGGTTTTTCAAATAAAGGGTGTTCGATTTATATTGGTGATGATATAATTCCAAACTCTTCAAACCAAAACTGATAGTATTTATGGTAAAAATAAACAATACTACTAGAAAGAATGTTTTCATTTTTTCTTCCTCCATGATAGTTTATCGGACGAATGGTGAATTTTATTATATAACCGGGTTATGTTTTAACTATTATCAAGAAATGAGTCGATAGTTAGCTGGGAAGGATATAATATGATTATTCCTTCATGATGGTAAATGGAGATGATGATCATGCCAATTGCCCTTATAATGGCTGGTGGAAAAGGTGAGCGTCTCTGGCCGTTAAGTACCTCAAAAAAACCAAAACAATTTACAGCTTTAATGAACAAAACATTTTTTCAAATGACTGTTGACCGAGTTCTTCCTTTAGTGGGGGAGGATGGTATTTACGTGGTAACCCAGGAAAATTTTAAATCCGAAATCTTAAAGGAAGTTCCTTTTTTGTTAGAAAAAAATATCATATTTGAACCAGTTGGGAGAAATACTGCTCCCTGCATTGGATTAGGTGCACTCACAATAGCTCGTGAAAACCCCAACGAAGTCATGATTGTAATTCCGTCTGATCACCTGATTTTTGATGAAGAACGATTTCGTGAAATTATTAGTTTTGCTTGTGAAGTCGGGATGAAAGATTATCTGATTACTATAGGAATAGCGCCAACTGAAGCCCACACTGGTTACGGTTATATTCATTATGGGGATGAAAAATTTTGCAAACAAGATATAAAAGCCTGTCAGGTGCTTAGATTTATTGAGAAGCCGGATATTAAAAAAGCAAATTACTATTTTTCCAATCCTTCCTATCTCTGGAACAGTGGAATATTTATTTGGAAAGCTCAAACCATTTTAGAAGAAATAACAACCCATATGCCCGATCTTTTTCAGGGACTTAATATCATTCAACACTATTGGGGAACACCAGAACTAGAAACCATGAAATCTCAGGTATTCAATACACTTCCATCGATTTCCATCGATTACGGTATTATGGAGAAATCAGAGAGAGTATTAGTTATCCCAGCTTCTTTCCAGTGGAACGATATTGGTTCCTGGTTGGCATTAGAAAAAGTATTCTCTCAGGATAAATCAAAAAACCTATCCATTGGCCCCAATTTTAGCCTACAGAGTCAAAATAATATTATCTATTCCCAAAAACCAATTATAACCTTTGGAGTGGATGACCTGATTATTGTTGAAACTAAAAATGCTGTATTGGTGATGCCTAAAAACCATGACCAAAAGATTAAAGAATTAATACAGGAACTTAAAACCAGTGAACAGTTCAGGCATCTTACCTAACCTTTTTCATCTGTTTAAAAGCTAAATAATTTCACTCCGGTTAAAATCATCTTCAATCCGAATAATATCTTCTTCGGAGATACAATTGCCGTTTTGAACTTCAATTATTTCCAAAAGTTCATTACCTCGATTTTCTACTCGGTGAAACGTCTGCATGGGAATATAAGTGCTCTGATTCGGATCTAAAAAGAAGGTTTGATCTCCAACGGTGACCAATGCTTCTCCTTTGACTATCAACCAGTATTCATTGCGATGGTAGTGCATTTGTAGGCTTAAACGGTAACCAGGATAAACAACAATTTTTTTAACCTTGTAATGAGGTCCCTGATCGATAATGGCATAATATCCCCAGGGTTTTTCGATTTGAGCCGGTTCTTTTTGTGCCGAGTCTTCAGAAAATCCATTTTTATTTTTCAGGTTTACTTCATTTTCAAGACAAACTGATAAATTACTTTTTTCGTTTTCTTTTAGATAGATCGGAGTAGAAGATGTTGATTTTTTTTCAGTTATAAAGAGGCCATTTGATAAAAAGCGAGCAGTTTCAACCTCATCCGAGCTTTTTTTACTAAACTGTTGGCTTATATCACTCTTTGTAGTTGAAGATTTCCTATCTTTACGAACCATTTTATAAATCCTCCTATGGAAAACTTTCCTATGGAAATGGTTCGTATTTTACAAATCATCATTTCGTTTTTTAGGTGAGTTTCGGCGGCTCGACTGCCATAGCATATAAATGCTTTAGACTCTTAGCTTTGCGCCTTTTCCTTTAGGAAAGTTTGACTTTTCAGGTACCCATTCTTTTCCAATATTATCGACAAAAAAGAAGTTTCCTTTAGAATAGAATTAATATATTTAATAAACTGGATAAAAAAAATTTACCAATGGAATCAGAAAATTTATCGAATAAATAGCCAGGCTACTTGGTAGCAGCAGATGAGGATGAAAATACTTATCTAAAAGAGTCAAAGTGAGGAGCGCATCGATACATCTAAAAAAACTACTTTCTACTATGTATATGATGAGATTTTCTTAATCGCTGACCAGCAAAAAATTCTAAAACTTCCTGCCAGGAATTACTTTCTTCAATGGTGATGGAATCTTTTTTTGCTTGATAATCAAATTTTTGAATAAAAGATTTAAGATTTTCATCAATATTTTTAAGACTTTTCAGGGTAAGCTCTTGGAGTTCAGATCGAATTGAAGAAGTAAGTTTTATTTCATTTTGATGGACTGTGCAAAAGAAGGTATATTCTCCCCAGATACTTTTAAAATCCTTCCACCGCTTATGAAGGATATTTTCAAGATGATGTATTTTATCTATCCAATTCTGGCAAAGTGGACAATGATTTATGACCGGATAATTTTCATTTTTTAAGGAGGTATTGAGTAGATCCTCATAAACAATGCTGATACCTAAAATTGATGGTCGAGCATCAAAAACCCTTCGTAAATGATCCTGGCAAAAGCCACCTTGGTTACGGAGTTTTTGACGAATTTCTGGATCAGTGACAAATTCATA
>NZ_DAOLQM010000039.1:0-8244 GCF_035418125.1 Atribacter sp.
ATTTGGAGATCAATTAATACTCAGGAAAACCCTGAATTGAAAAAAGAGCTTTTTGAGGGAAGAATTAACGTTTTTCACTGTCTTGAGTGTGACTTCGAAGGAAGCCTTCCGGTGGATTTACTTTACCATGATGTTGAAAATCAATTTTGCGTTCAGTTTTTCCCTTTTGAATGGATATTGGATGATAAATTTATTCAACGTTTTCGCTTCCAAGATGGAAATGTGGTTTTTGTCCCTCAAAAGGATATTTTAAGCCTTCCAGCTTACCTTCGGAATTTTCAAATTACTTTTAATATGAATGAAATGATTCGATACATCATTTTTTTGGAAAAAGTCCTGCAGATTGGTAAAAATTGGTGAAAATAAAAAAACCACAGATTCCAACAAACCTTCTAACTTTAATTTTTTCTTCGGGGAATTCGAGCTCTTCAACTCCCCGTAGGAACATCAGACTTGCGCCCTCAGTTCTTAAAGTTTTCCAATTTCTCGGAACCTGTGGTAATCATATTAAACATCAAATTTCATAAAAAGTCAAGATCAATTGGCATTCACCGTAGTAATATTGAGATTAAAAAAATAGCAAAAAATATTTAAAGGAGTGCGCATTTTATGGCTAAGAAATGGCTCACCCGAGAAGATTCAATCCAATACCTCAATGAAGCTTTTTATGGTCATTTAGCAACCACGAGCAATAATCAACCCTATCTGGTTCCAGTTAATTATGTTTATCATCAAAATCATCTCTATATCCACTCCGCACTTCAAGGACAAAAACTCGAAAATATCCGAAAGAATTCTCGGATTTGTTTCGAGGTCAGTCATCCCATCCAATTTCTACCCGGAAAAAAACCCTGCCAATTTGGAGTACATTACTGGAGTGTTTTGGTTTTTGGTCAGGCAAATATCCTTGACGACTTGAATTTGAAAAACGTAGCCCTAAACCTCTTCATCAAAAAATATAGCCGCGATGATTATTTAAACCCTATGGATCCAGATGATCTTCAGAACGTTGCTATAATTGATATACATATTGAAACTATCTCGGGTAAGGCAAATAATTAAAAAAGGAAGTGTTAATATGGGGGTTATTCTATTTCTTTAATATAATATTTATCGTCATTTTTCTGAAAAAATATTTTTCCCTGGTCTGAAACCAGATGGATTTTAGTAATAATTTTCCCAGCTTTCTCCTCAGAAGCTGATTTTGTCTGATAATTGATAATTTCAATCGGAATAATATTGGGAAATAGCAAACCTCCCTCTCCGAAATCACAACTAAAAATAATGCTTTCTTTTTCTTCTTCTCCATGCTGATCAAAAAGAAAATTTCCCAAGCTATATAAAATATACTTCCCCCGATATTTTTCAATTCCTTGAATAACATGGGGATGATGTCCAATAATCAAATCAACACCATTATCAATCAATCGATGAGCAGTTTCGATTTGATGGGGGTGGGGAAGGGCTTCATACTCCAATCCCCAGTGGAGAGAGACGATGATAAAGTCCACCTGATCGCGGATGTCTTGAAGGGCAGAAATAAATCCATCCAATCCAACTTGGCAGGGCCCTGAGGCCTTCGGATCAATTTTCTCGATTTGAAGCGGATAACCAAGGGATGCAAAGAAAGATAAAGTTAATCCATTTTTATGGATTATAACCGGTTTAAGGGCTTCTTCTTGATTCTCTCCAGCACCAAATGGATTTAATCTGGCATTTTTAAGGTTTTCAATGGTAGCAATTAAAGCAAGATTACCATAATCCATTATATGGTTGTTGGCTAAGGAAATTAGGTTTATGCCTGCTTTTTTAAGCACAGCAACATCTGAAGGGTCACCTCGAAATATATACTTTTTCTTTAATGCTTCACCCCGCTCAGAAAGAGGTCCTTCCAGGTTGCCTAGTACCAAATCCCGGTTTAATAAATAAAAGTCTATCTCTTTTAAAGGATAATCTTGCCCCTTTTTTCCAATAACCATTCTTATCCCGCGATCCAGAAGAATATCTCCAACTGCGGAAAATTTAATGAATTTTTCACTGGAAAAAGTCGGTAAAGATACTTGTAAGATTATTATGAAAATGAATAGAAAAATTGCAAATTTCCTGTTTACCATTTATTTCAATCCTGTAAATACAAATTTACCATAAACATCTTAACGCTGTCATCCCGAGGCTTCGTTTTTCGAAGCCTCGAGGATCTCATCTGACACCGAAGGCGTCATCCTGAGCCCTCGCTTTTCGAGGGCGTGAGGATCTCATCTTTTTAGGTTTTTTATTCTTTAAAAATACTTTAAAGGATAAGATTCTCACGTCGTCCGGCAGAAGACACCGGACTCCTCAGAATGACAAACTAGGTGGCAGAGATTGCCACGTCGTCCAACCAAAAATCGGTTGAGCTCCTCGCTATGACGGATTTAGATAGCTATTTTCATCCTCATTTGATACTGCTAAGCAGCATGAGGGTTTATCCTGAAAATCTATATGCGGGCATGATAAATCAAGCCCCTACCAAAGAATTAAAAACCTAGGGGCACAATGTATTATGCCCGTTCTTCATTTAATGTAGCGACTTGCCATGGCATATCGAATTCAGGCTTTCACCCTCATCCTCATCTTCTCCCATCAAGGGAAAGGGAATATGAATGAAAACAAAGAACTTCAAATTTCCCTTTTGTGGAAGAGGATTAAAATGATAGGGTAAATTTTTAAATCATCATCCATTTTTATAAAGCAACGCAAGCAATGGATATTTACTATTAAAAAATGAGTCATTTGACTTCATAACAATTCCAAAGTAAATTGATAATCGATAAGTGGAATGAATACTATCTATTTTGATATTTTACCATTATAGAAAGCTAAATTTGGAAAAGGGGCTGAAAATGGAAAGACAACCACTCTTTCGTTTTATTCATTGTTCCGATTTGCATTTAGACAGTCCGTTTGAAGGAATTCAGTCGGTTGAACCTTGGGTTGCCGATATTCTTCGTAAAGCTACCTTTGAAGCTTTCCAAAGGGTTGTTAATACTGCAATTCAAAAAAAGTGTGATTTTGTAATTATTTCGGGAGACATATATGACGGTGCCGATCGAAACCTATATGCCAAACTTCGATTTCGAGAATTATTGAAACAACTCAATGAAGCTCAAATAAAATGTTATTTAGTTCACGGAAACCATGATCCACTTTCGGGTTGGGAACCAGAAATTTCCTTGCCCCAAGGAATTTTCCGTTTCCCAGGAGATAAAGTCAGTTTAATCCCTTTTATAAAAAACCATCGAGAAACTGCCCATATTTATGGAATTAGCTTTCAAGAAAAAGCCAATATAAACAATTTAGCAAAATTGTATCAAAAGTCATCCAATGAAGTGTTCTCAATTGGTATTCTTCACTGTAACGTCGGAGGGATGTCCAACCATGATAACTATGCCCCTTGTTCAATTGAAGACCTGGTCAACACTGGACTTGATTATTGGGCTTTAGGACATATCCACACACCAATGGTTATTCGAAAACATCACCCGATTATTCTTTATCCCGGAAATACCCAGGGACGTAATATAAATGAAAAAGGCCCAAGAGGTTGTTATCTGGTTCAGGTTTATGAAAACCAAGATGTTGAATATGATTTTTATCCAACCGATGTTGTTCGTTGGTTTCAAAAAGGAATCGATATTACTAATATAAACCATCTAGATGATTTGTTAGCTCTATTGATTAAACAGCGCGAAGACACCCGCCGAAAAGCAGATGGTCACCACGCTATTCTCCGCTTAACTTTAAAAGGAATGGGAGAACTTGATCAGATTCTGCGACAAAAAATAGATCCTGAAAAGGATTTAGCTATCCATCTTCGTGAAGGAGAAAACGATAAAAATCCCTTTGTTTGGATAGAATCTATCCTGATTCAAACTCAACCACCCATTGATATCGAACAAAGGCTTTTGGTTGATGATTTTATTGGAGACTTCTTGCGAGTTATAGATAAAACTAAACAGGTGTCAAACCTTCAAGAAACTTTAAAATCAATACTTTCCAGCAGACCAGAATGGAGTATTATTCATCAGGAAATGGAAGCTATTTTAAATAACCATAATGGCCTCGAATTTCTTAAAGAAGCCGAATTATTTGGTTTGGAAGAATTACTGCGTAATGAAAAATACTAAATTTATGGAAAATATCGTGAAAATAAGATGAAAATTCGAAGCATATATTGTGACGGGTTTGGTATATTAAGTCAGCAAGGGATTGACAATATACCCAAGGGTTTAATTGTAATAATTGGGAATAATGAAAGTGGAAAAACCACTTTTATGGATTTTCTCCGAACCAGTCTTTTTGGCTTTTCTTCTCAACGAAATCAGCGGAAAGAATATTTACCTATAGGAAATAGTAGGCATGGTGGTCGTTTGATTGTTGTAATGAAAGGTGGCCGTGAGTTTTATATTGAATGGAATCATTCAAAATGGACAATAAAAGATAAATACGAGAATAATATTGATTACAGTATCTTTAGAAATTCACTGGGAAATATCGATCGTGAAACTTATAAACGCATTTTTGCAATTGGTTTAAAAGACTTACAAGGTCTTGAAATTTTGTCGGAAGAAAATATTAAAAGCCGTCTTTTTTCTGCAGGCGCTGGATTGGGGGCAACCTCTTTCCCTGTACTTATAAAAAAAATTGATCGGGAACTCGACAATCTCCTTACCAAAAAAGGACGAAACCCGGTTATCAACCAAACTTTACATAAACTGAATGAAATAAAATCCAAGATTAAATCCTTCCAAGAACAAACTTCTCAATATATTGAAATTCAAAAAAAATTGGAAATAATCGAAGAAAACATTAAAAGAAACCGCCAAAAAGAGATTACAATTCGAGATCGTTTGCAGTTCATTAATAAATTGGAACAAGTTCAAAATTTTTGGATTCGATTTAAAGAAGCTAAACAAAATGAAGAAAAATTTAAATTCGCTCAATTTTTTCCCGAACAAGGGATAAAACAATTAGAAAAGGTAAAAAATGAAATTGAAGGACTGGAATTAAATAAGAAAAACAAGAACCAAGCTATTGAAAATATTAAAAATGAAATAGAAAAATCGCTCGGTTTTGAAAAAATTATCCAACACCAGAATGAAATAGAGCTTTGTATTGGAGAAAAAGAAAAGTACTTCTCCTTCCTCGAAGAACATTCGAGATTAAAAAAACAAAACTTTCTTTTAAAAAACGACCTCTTACAAAAATTATCCGACCTTGGCCCCGAATGGACTCGCGATAAACTCAGAAAAACTCAAGTCACTCTTGAAATCAGAAAGTCTATTGAATACTATAAAAAATCTTTTTTAAAAATAAATGAAAAAATTCAATTCCTTCAAAATGAACTGAATACTAAAACTGAACTGGGAAAAAGTCTTGTACAACAAATTAATATAATTGATAAAAAGCTATCTCGATCGACCATTCCCCTTTTTTTAAACTCAGACGACCTTCAAATTAAAAAACAAGCCTTAAAAAAACTTCGCTACCTTTTCCAAGAACTGGATAAAAACCAATTTTTTACAGTTCAGTTGAAAAAAAAAGATGAGGAACAAAAAAACCATTATGAAGAGCAATTAAATAAATCTCAAGAGATATTAAAACCCTTTCCCCTTTGGCTAAAGTTAATCATTTCATTTTTACCATTTATTCTCAGTTATTTCATTTCTTCCTATACCAACCAACTGATCCCCAAAGAATGGCTATTTTTTTTGAGTTTTAGTGGTTCAGTAATGATTTTTATCATTTTCTATCAACATCATAGCCAGCAACTGAATTTGAGAAAACGATTATTTTCTGAATTAAACAAATTTGAAGATGAAATTGACCAATTGCATGAAGAAATCTATAAGTTACAAAAGCAATCCTTGCTCATTAATAGTCAAATTGATGAAATGAGTCAAAAATATTTTTCCAAGAAATTTCTCAGTATTTCTGATTTAGAAAGATTTGAAACTCAGTTTGAAAAAGAAATTGAGGACTTCTTACAGCATCAAGAGCTCAAAAAAGAACAGAATAATCTTATTTTGAAACAACGAGAAATCCAGCAAATGAAAAATGATTTGCAACAACACCTCAATGAAACCGAGAAAGAAAAAAAACTAATAAGAGAGAGTTGGTTAAGTTGGTTAGTTGATAACGGATTCCCAACAACAATTCTACCGGAAGATTTCCAAATAATCCTTCAATTCATTGAAAATGCCCAAGCACAGGAACGCCATCTTTGTAACGAGGAAGATCGCGAAAACCAACATTATAATTATTTGGGAAAAACCCAGTTTTCACTGTTAAGTCTCCTTCAATTATGTGGAGAAGCGCCTACCAACAACCAACTGGATATTTCTAGTTTTGATCGTCTTCATGCTTATTATACAGATGCCATAGAAAGAAAAAGGAAATATCTTTTGTTAAAAGATCAAATAGAGCAAAAAAAGCTGGAAGGGAAAATAATTGAAGAACAACTCCTATTAAAGAGGATGGAGCTTTCGGATCTTTTTAATCTGTTAAAGGTAAAGGATGAAGAAAATTTTCGCCTTGTTGCCGATGCTCATGAAAAATGGCTTGGGGCTCAAAAAGAAATGATTGAAGCCAATGAAAGTCTCCTACTCATAGCTGGAAATCCAGAAAAACTCAATACATTGATTAAAGAGTTACAAGCAACTGATATCTCTCAATTTCAAGAAGAAAAAAAATCTCTCGATCACGAGCTTAATGACCTGATTCAAAAGATAGGTCAAGATGAGCAGGAAAAAGGGGCTATGATTGAAAGAATGACTTATTTGGAAAACAACCAAATCCTGGGGGAACTTCTTTTTGAAGAGCGGCTTAATCGAGAAAAGTTATACAATTATTTAAAGCGTTGGGCAATTTTAGTTTTAGCTCGTTATTTTTTAAAACAAACCCAAAATAGCTATGAACAAAATCGACAACCTCGTGTTATCCAAGAAGCTCAACATTTTATTCAACAGATAACCAATCATCGGTACCATCTATTCAGCTCAGTTGATAACCAAACAATTTACTTAGAGGAACGAAACCACCAGAGGAAAAAAGAAAATGAATGGAGTAGTGGTTTGGCTGATCAAGTTTATTTATCTATCCGTTTCGGCCTGGCAATGGAATTTGGTCGGATGAATGAACCACTCCCTATTCTTTTAGATGATATTTTAGTGAATTATGATCCCTCCAGACAAGTTGCTACTGCAAAAATTATTCTTCAACTTTCTGAAGAAAACCAAATATTTCTTTTCTCTTGTCATCCTGAAACCATCAATATCGTTCAAAAAGCGAAGACTCTATATAATTTAGAGCATATACCGGTTACTTTTTACCAAATCAAAAATGGAATAATTACACCTACTTCAAACATATTCAAGGAAATAGAACGTTGATAAGTGAATAAATCGAAGAAGCGAGGAATTTTTCAATGACTGAATGGGAAGCATATGTCGATGGGTCTTATTACAACCATAAAGTTGGGTATGGGGCTATACTTATTCATAAAAATAAGATTAAAAATGAGTTGTTTGGCTCGGTACCTAAAGAATTTAGCCATTCCCGTCAAGTAGGAGGAGAACTTTTTGCTGTCATTCAAGTGGTTAAATGGTGTCAAAAAGAAGGTATACCAGAAATAACTATAAATTTTGATTATTGGGGCATTCAGAAATGGGTCACCGGAGAGTGGAAAACCAATATTAACTTAACCAAAAATTATGCTGTCTTTATCCGCAATTCTCCAATTCAAATTCATTGGCAGAAAGTAAAAAGTCACTCTGGTAACCGATTGAACCAGTATGCTGATGAATTAGCAAAAAAGGGAGCTAACATTAATGGTTGAGCGTCTTTGTGAGGATGAGGGTGACTATTTTCATCATCATCTCGTGCAGTAGCCCAACATAAATATCTATTCTTAAAATTATCAAAGAATAACCACCAACATCGAAAAACGAAAAGATTTAAAAATAAAAAAGGATAGACCATCATCGCTTACATAGTTGATACCACTACGAAGCAGATTGGTCCATCCTACATTTAGTCAATAATTCAAGTATTTTAATTAATTTAAAAGGCATCCATCCGATAAACACAGGTTGGAGTTGGGTATATAAAGTACATGGATTATAACTGACAAGGCCCACAGGTTGGAGTTGGAGTTGGACAAGTAGTGCATGGATTACAAGTATTGCATGGAGTTGGAGTTGGACA
>NZ_DAOLQM010000039.1:8344-11962 GCF_035418125.1 Atribacter sp.
TGCATGGAGTTGGAGTTGGTGAGGGTTTTGGTGTTGCTGTCGGTGATGGGGTTGGTGTTGAGCTACCCGAACCACTGCTGAGAGCCTTCCATAAACATCCAGACAGGGTAAGAGTTAGTAATAAAACTGAAACAACCAGAACTATCCAATAATTCCTTTTCATTCAGATGACCTCCTATGCTATTAAACAACTTTTATAATAACATTTTTATAGAAACATTCAAATTCAAATCATATTCAATTTTTTTTATAAGTCAAGTTAAATTTTTTCTATTATCTTTTCTTAAATCATATAAAAATAAGAATTGATCTAAACCATTCTCTCCGGAACAAAGTAAAAAGAAAATGGTTAATAAAATCAAAAGACTAACTAA
The DNA here is from genome assembly GCF_035418125.1 of Atribacter sp. Classification (NCBI taxonomy): domain Bacteria; kingdom Pseudomonadati; phylum Atribacterota; class Atribacteria; order Atribacterales; family Atribacteraceae; genus Atribacter; species Atribacter sp. The sequence goes on from NZ_DAOLQM010000039.1 coordinate 8,719, forward strand.
GTTTAATCATTTGAAATAAATACATAAAAATGTAGTTTTTTGTTTCAAAGCTATAAAATATGTTAATATGTCAATAAAATACCTTTCGAAAGGAGATTAAATATCATGAACAGGAATGTTGGTAGGTGCTTTGTGTTAAGTATATTCTTGTTGTTTTTTATTTTCTCCGGATTGGGTTATGCTCTTGATACAGTTGAAATAGATTATGGAGATCAGAACACAGTTGAAGGTTACGCTCAAACCATGTTTGATCAAGGATACAACCTTTACCAAGCCGGTCGCTATGGTGATGCTATTCAATTTTTTATTGACGCAACTTCATCTAAACCGGATTTTGCTAAAGCATGGTATTGGTTAGCTCGAACCTATCAGGAGAATAACATGGTTGATGAAGCCATTTGGGCTTGGAGAAAGGTAATTCAACTTGATCCAAGTAATGCCCAAGCTCAATATTTCCTCAACAAAATGCAAAATTGGAAATTATACGGAAAAGAAGCCTGGGAAATATATGAACAAGCCCAAAACGCCTATCTTCAAAATCAACATCTACCTGCTATTCAACTTTTTGAAGCCGCAATTAGAGAAAATCCCAGTTTAGAGGTCGCTTATTATTGGCTCGGGATAAGTCAATTGAAAAATGAGGACTATGCTGCCGCTGTGAGAAGTTTGGAAAAATATCTGACCTTGCAACCCCAAGACAAAAATGCCCAATATTGGCTAAACCAAGCTAAAAAGGGCAAGAAATAATAAGGTGTGAGTAAATGAAAAAATCCTTATTTATATTGATAACTATTTTTTTTCTTTATACTGCTATGGGATTCTGGGGAGAAATGGTTTTTGGACAGGAAATCAATACACTCGATAAAATATTTAATAATACCAAATCACTTTCCTTGGATGATTATACTATAGAGAAAATCCCTGGACCCCAAGATGAACAATGGAGTGCTGTACTGAAAAAAAACAATGAAGTGATTATGCGATTTGAAAACGGTTATCTTGAAGATATGACTATATTCGGTCTTTACCCTTTCATTGTTAACCGGGATAAACAATTGGTTGTTGAGCAGTTTTCTGGCGGTGCCCATTGTTGCTGGAGCGATTGGATTATTGAGCTTACTTCTCCGATATCCATTCTTTATGATAGTCAAAAATATCCGGTTGGATATGGTATGGTGATAGAAGATATTAATAAGGATGGGAATTCTGAGTTTATTCAAACTTTGTTAACCTTCGATTATTTTGATCGGATGCCTCATGCCTGTTCACCTTTACCAGCAGTGGTATTTGCTTTTGACGAATCTTCAAATCAATTTGTTCCTGCCAATCCCCGTTTTGCTGAATACTTTTTAAAAGATATTGAAGAAAATATTCAATATTGCCAAGAATACATAACTAAAGTTAAAGCAAATCCCGATTCTTATGATGATAGTACTGGAGAATATCTCTCAAGTGTTCTTCAGGTTGTTATCCAGTATATTTATGTAAATCAAGAAGAAAACGCTTGGTCCTTTTTTGACCAAAATTATCTGCTGAAAGACAAAGAGGAAATTCGTAAAAAAGTGGAGGAGCAGCTTAATAACTGCGCTGTGTATCAATACATTAAAGCGCATTAATCGATTTAATATAAAAAAGCCTGGGGAAATTGCATCTCCCAGGCTTTTTTATATTTTTTAACTTAACAAAAGTCTTTTTTAAATATAAACTGCCGTATTCTTAATAAAGTAAGTAAAGATCTTCGTAAGTAATAACCCCAGTCCAAATCGCTGGCATACCATCAAACTGTATTGTTACGGAATAATCAGTATTATCCAATGATAATCCCGAAGTATAGGAAATATCGATATACCAGTTTCCATTTGAAACTCCAGAGTATTTCACCAAAACAGTTCCACCAGGCATAGAAGCTGGTGTAGTTTCCCTAACCCAATTGGTTATATTGGTTGGAACCGTATTTCCGGCATCATTTGCTTTCGCAATAGCCAGATCTCGAGCCCTATCTATATCATCAGGTGGTGTCGGTGTTGGAGTTGGTGAGGGCGGAGTACATCCAAGCAATAATGTAAAAATTGCTACTAAACTAACGATAAGAAGAATAATACGACTTTTTTTAAACATTAAATCGCCTCCTAAATTTAATTACTATTCTTATATTACTACATTATATCGGCTTAATTGGTAAATTAATTATAAAAATCTTTATATTGATGAATTTTTAGAAATGTAAATAATTTTTAAATAATTAATACTATAATAGATTATGAAAGAGGATCTCTTTAACCAATAGTCTATTGCATTGTTTTTTTAAATGAATCTTCTCTTCGTCGATTTGCTCTAATCAATCTATTATAAAAGCATATTTAAGCAATTGTAAAAAATCAAAATATATTTTAATATCCCGATTGGATTTGTTTATAATAATCGTTAATAGCCATGCTTTAAAAATGTTCCTATTAAAGTGCAAGATCAAAGGCTATTCAATTACCTCTTTTTCAGCATTGATTAATTGTTTAAAATAAATTAGCATAAATTAATTCCTTTAAAAAGGAGGAGAAGGCGGAGAGCCGTTCAAATATGAATAAAAAATTATTTTTTCTTATCTATTGCTTTATTAGTTCTTTTCTTATTCTCAACACCCTACATTTTAATGTATTAGCAGCGGAGGGACCTGTGTCAAGAGAACAGATTGAAGAACGATACCAATGGAACTTAGGTGATATTTATTCTGATCCAAAAGAATGGGAAGTGGATTTTTCTAAAATTCAAAATGAATACCTCCCCAAGATAGAGGAATTTCGTGGTAAATTAACTCGTGCTGAAAACGTTCTAGCCTGTTTACAATTCAATGACGAACTATTCCGGCTAATGGAAAAATTATACGTTTATGCTTATATGAAAGCCGATGAAAACCAGGATGACAGCTCTGCCTCAGAAATGAGTTCTCGAGCTGAAACTCTCTATTCCCAAGTTGCAGCCTCTGTTTCTTTTATAAGGCCAGAGTTATTAAGTCAATCGGAATCAATTCTCAAGGGATATATGGAGGATCCAGCTTTTAGCGATTATCATCACGCTTTAGATGCCTTGTTAAAATTAAAACCCCATACTCTTTCTAAACCCGAAGAAGAATTGTTAGCCAAAGCATCAGATATGGCAAGTGCTCCTTCAGTAATATTCGATAAAGTTACTGAGGGGGATATGATTTTTCCAAAGGTTCTGGATGATAAAGGTAAAGAAGTTCAACTCT
>NZ_DAOLQM010000040.1:0-11864 GCF_035418125.1 Atribacter sp.
TGGTTTCGTTTACATTCCAACGGGCTTTTAAATATCCTGCTATAGCAGCCCAACCCCCACCAGCAATGCCAGCAAATAGAAACATAATAACCAACATTATCCCGCGATTATCTACATAAAAATATCGAACTGCTGCAGTCGTTGCTAAAGCCCCTAAAAAAATTTGGCCGGCAGCACCGATATTCCAAACGGTAGCCTTAAAAGCCAGAGTGACTGCAATACCTGATAAAATTAAGGGAATGGCTTTTACAATGGTTTCACTTATTCCATACCAATCACCGAATGCAGTCTGAAACATTCCACGATAAGCTTGAACTGGGGATACCTTGAGAAATGATAAGAAAATTGACCCACCAATCAAGGCCAACAACACTGATATGAAAGGTAGAAAAATACTTAATAACCAGGAAGAAGAAGTTCGTTTATTAATTCGAAAATAAATACTCATGCAGAAACCTTCTGGATATTTTTTAGTGGTGTTCCTGCCATCATTAATCCTAAAACCTCAGGGGTTACTTCCTGTGGTTTGTCAATTACCCCCATGATTTCTCCCTTACATATAACAGCTAATCGGTCACTTAAAGCGATTAATTCTTCTATATCTTCTGAAATTAAAAGAACTGAAGCTCCTCGGTCTCTTTCTTTTAGAATTTGTTCCCGAACAAATTTGGTCGCTGCAACATCTAAGCCCCAGGTAGGGTGCATAGCGATGATAACTTGAGGTGAATCACTGAGTTCTCGCCCCAACATCAATTTTTGCAGATTACCCCCGGAAAGATTTTTTACCGGATAGCGAACATGAGGAACAGCGATGTAGTATTTACGAATTAAATGATGGGCATAGCGAGCAACTTCACGCCAATTTATCAATGATCTCTTGGCTATAGGGTTTTTCCAATATTTCTTTAATATTGCATTTTCATCAACCATCATATTCGGAATTAGACCAACACCACGTCGGTCAGCTGGAATATAGCGAAGTCCTTTTTTTATAAAATGTCGGGGCGGTCGATTGGTGAGCTCTTGCTGATTTATTTTTATTTTTCCTGACTCAATCCTTCGTAATCCTGATAATGCTTCACATAATTCCTGTTGACCATTTCCTGCTACACCAGCCAACCCCAACACTTCTCCTTGATGGATCTGTAAGGAAAGGTCTTGAATGACGTGAAATCCACGATCTCCGCGAACTCGAAGATTTTCAACATCGAAAACTAAAGGTCCAGCTGACTTTGGCTGCTTTTGAATCGAGAAAACAAATTTCTGACCCATCATCATCTCCGCCAATTTTTCCTTGGAGGTTTCACCGGTTAGAACCGATCCCACTTTTTCTCCTTTTCGAAGAATGGTTACCCGATGGGATAAACTCATCACTTCATCTAATTTGTGCGAAATAAAAATTATTCCATATCCTTCCGATGCCATATAAGTGAGCATTTTAAATAAATTCTGGCTTTCTTGAGGGGTTAATACTGCTGTTGGCTCATCAAGAATAAGTAGTTTTGCCTTCCGATAGAGCATCTGTAAAATAGCTACCCTTTGTTGCTCCCCAATCGACAATTGCCAAACAAACGACATCGGATCTATTTGAAGACAATATTTTCCCGATAATTCCAGTATTTGCCTTTTTATTTCTGATTTGGGAAGAACTTGTGGAATATTATTTAAACCTAAAATCATGTTCTCCCAGACGGTTTGTTCAGGAATAAGCATAAAGTGCTGATGAACCATCCCAATACCGGCACGGATTGCATCAAAGGGGGAACGAAAATCACATTTTTGACCATTAATATAAATGTTACCGGAGTCGGGGTGGTAAAGACCATATAGGATATTCATTAATGTTGATTTACCAGCGCCATTTTCTCCTAATAGAGCATGTATTTCTCCATATTTTAAATCAAAATTAATTTTTTGATTGGCTATTACGCTACCAAAGGTCTTGGTAATTCCTTTCATTTCAACGCCATTCATCAATTAATCCTCCAAATAAACGAACAGGCACTTTAGAAATAATTATTCTACTCTCTGAATTGAATTAAAGCAAAAGAAAAATCACAATATTTAGCATACAAAGAAAACTGGTTTTTTAAACTGAGCAGGCTAAATCTAATCCTCTTGAGGAAACAAAACATACTCATTAGCGAATTATATCAAATATTACCGGTTGAAAAAAAGCTTTATATTTATTAATATTGCACAAGTGTTATTCTTTAATAGCTGCCTTTCGAAATATTTTTAAAATGAGCAAAATTTTTTTATCGAAATAATTATTAAGAAGGAGAGCGATAGATCATGAAGCACACCATAACTCTCATACCGGGAGATGGCACTGGTCCGGAGATCACCGAAACGGTAGTTCGTGTTCTGGAAGCAACTGGTCTTAAAATTGAATGGGACGTCCAGGAAGCTGGATCAGATGTTCTTGAAAAATATGGTACCCCGCTTCCTAATCAGGTACTTGAGTCAATAAAAAGAAACAAAGTAGCCCTCAAGGGGCCAATTACAACCCCGGTGGGAACCGGCTTTCGTAGTGTTAATGTCGCTCTTCGAAAGGAACTGGATCTTTTTGCTTGTTTACGTCCTTGTAAAACCTATCCAGGGGTTCGTTCACGCTATGAAAATATCGACTTAGTGATCATCCGGGAAAATACCGAAGACCTCTATGCTGGTATTGAGTTTGAAGTAAACCAAGAAGCAACGACTCGTTTAATCCAAAACATAAAAGAATTAAGTGGTCATTCAATACGCACCGATACCGGTTTAAGCATTAAACCAATATCGATATTTGGTTCAAAGCGGATTGTTACTTTCGCATTTGAATATGCCCGTCAGAATAATCGACACAAGGTTACCGCTGTCCACAAAGCAAACATTATGAAATATTCTGATGGCCTTTTCCTTCAAGTTGCCCGCCAAGTGGCATCGAACTATCCCGATATAGAATTTGAAGATCGTATTGTTGATAATATGTGTATGCAATTGGTTCAAAAACCAGAGCTTTATGATGTATTGGTCCTCCCCAATCTTTATGGTGATATTCTATCCGACTTAGGCGCCGGTTTGGTTGGGGGATTAGGAGTTGCTCCCGGGGCAAATATCGGTACTGATTATGCCGTATTCGAACCAACTCATGGAAGTGCTCCCAAATATAAAAACCAAAACAAAGTAAATCCTATGGCCATGATTCTTTCGGGAATGATGATGCTTCAGTATATTGGTGAAAAAGAAAAAGCCCAGAAATTGGAAAAAGCTGTAGCCAAGGTCATCCAAGAAAATCGCTTTGTTACCTATGATATGAAGCCTATTTCAAACCAGGACCAAGCAGCTAAAACCAATGAAGTTGGAGAAGCCATTATCCGAGCTCTTACCAAATAATTCAATAAAATTGATTAAAAGGAGTGACCTTTCTTGAAATATTTGCGGTTTCAGAAACCCGATACCAATCAGTGGAGCTGGGGTATTATCGAAAATGGAACAATGATTGAAGAATTTTCCAATTCTTATTTTAATTCATTAGGAAAAAATGGACTTTCTCATCAACTCACTCAAGTAAAATTAGGGTCACCTACTCTCCCAACCAAAATTGTGGCCGTCGGTTTAAATTATCATGATCACATTCAAGAATTCGGTCATGAAGTTCCCGATCATCCTATTCTGTTTATCAAGCCATCAACCGCAGTTCTTGAACCGGGAGGAACCATTCTACTCCCCCCTCAATCAAACCAAGTGGATTTTGAAGGCGAGCTTGCCGTTGTAATAAAACAAACTGCCTACCAGATAACCGTCCAAGCAGCCCCAAATTACATTCTTGGTTATACCTGTTTTAACGATGTCACCGCACGTGATTTACAGAGAATCGATGGACAATGGACCCGAGCCAAATCTTTTGATACTTTCGCCCCGATCGGTCCATGGATAACCCCCGAGTTAAACCCTGATAGTTTGCAAATCATCACCCGGGTGAACGGGACAATTCGACAACAATCAAACACCAAGCACTTAGTTTTCCCAATATATGAATTAGTTTCATTTATATCTCATATTATGACCTTACTTCCTGGAGACATCATTGCTACCGGCACTCCTTCAGGTGTTGGACCCTTAAAACCAGGAGACCGTGTAGATATAGAAATTGAGGGAATTGGAATTTTAACGAATCTCGTCAGGAAAGCATAGAATATGTACCAGGTTCTATTGGTAATGCTGATCCTGATAGGTTTGGGAATCATTCTGCAAATTTTTAAAATATTCCCGCCGGTCACTGCCTCTCTATTGAATAAATTTGTACTGTATATTTCTTTTCCCTGCTTGGTTTTTCGGTTCTTACAACCAGCAATTATTGAAGCTTCGTATTGGAAAATCCCACCGCTGGCTTTTTCCATCATTACCATTATTTTTCTGCTTGCTTATGGTTGGGGAAAGTACGGATTGAGATTCTCCCCGGCAAGTAGTGCAAGCTTTGCTATGGGGGCTGCTTTTGGCAACACAGCTTTTCTTGGCTATCCCTTTATAATGGCTTTGCTGGGAGAAAATGCACTTCCTCCGGCTATTTTTTTTGATCAAATGGGTAACTTTTTAGTAGTCTATACCGTAGGAGTGGCCATTTGTGTATATAGCAAGGACCAGAAATTTTCTCTTTACAGCTTCAAAGAAATTTTAAAATTACCGCCCTTTTTAGCTTTTGTTGTCGCTTTGTTCCTGAATGGGGTTCCAATACCAGCGGTTTTTATGGATACCATAAACCGCTTAGCCGATACCACCGTTCCGGTTATTATGATTGCCATTGGCTTGTCACTCTCAATAAAACAAGTGTCTCGCCGTTTAGTTCCAATACTTTATGCCACCGGTATTAAGTTAGTCCTTCTGCCAATATTATTTCTTATTTTGACTCGATTCATTCATTTTGAACCGGTAACCCGACAAGTCATGGTTCTGCAATCCGCTACTCCCACACTCATGAGTTCTTTTGCTTTGGCTTCGCTTTATTCACTTGACACAGAACTATGTTCCAGTATTATTTTCACTACAACGATTTTATCCTTTGCTACTTTTCCGCTATGGAATTTAATCCTTCACAATTTCTAAGCGAACCCGCAATGGTCCAATGGTATAGATATCGTTTTCAGCTATGGCATTAATTAAAACTCGAGCGCTTAATTGAGAGAGCTGGCGACTTACATCGGTTAGATTCAGAGCGGAAACCGAACCGATTCTCCCTCTTTGCGGTATAATCCCTTGTTTTACACCAAGGGTATTTAATTCACTTAAGATTTCAGAAAGGATTTGTTCAACATTGCTATGATCTGGATCCACATTGACTTCCTTTTGATAAATCAACTGATCTGCACTAAAGATTTTTTTATTATCATCTAATATAAACCGAGTAATAACCGGTTCTTCCTTCAGAGTATTAAGTGCTGACACCAGCCGAATAACGGTCTGATTTTTTGACATGACTAATTTTTCTAAAGCTTGATCAAAATTATCACCCATCACAAAAACTGCTCTCTGGCTGGAAATATCTTGTCCAGCTCCCCTTCTTAATGCTAATTCATCAGCCCTTTGTAACAAGGTAATCAAATAATTTTCAGCGTCTTCTCGAGTCAATCCAGCCGGAGCAAGGCCCCTGAGCATCTCTTCGTCTTCTTGAAATACAATCTCACCTTGACGAATAGCAACAATGGTCTCTTGAGTCCGTCTCAGTTCTAATTGTAGAGACTGAATTTCCTCATTGAGATTGTCTCTTTGTTCAACCAGGTCATGGATGTTTCCATTTAAAATTTCAACCTGACTTTCTAGTTGAGTCCGTGACAGAATTAAATCTTTTTCCTTTTGTTCCAACTCAGCAATTCTCTTTTGAAAATTTTCTGCTTCCTTTCTCATGACATCTAATTCTGTGTTTCTTTGTTTCACCTCAAAATTTAAAGAATCAAGCTTTTCTCTTAACTCTCTCATGCCAAACAATGCAGTTCTTACATCCTCTGATGCAATGGTTAATATTGCCAGAGTAATGGTTGCTATGATAACCCCAGTGATAATACTCATTAAAATCGCGGTATAACGAGGACGAAGTTTTAATACTGATAAGCGTTGTTTACCTATGCGTCTCCCCAAAACATCTCCTAAATAAGCTACAACTCCACTGATAACAATGATAGAAATAATAAGTAGGAAACCGGAAAAGTCCAAATGTGATTCTCCTTTGTTTAATATTTCTCTTTAAACTGTATCAGACCGACACCAAGAATACCAGTGATAATATTACTCAACCACGCTCCTAAAAATGGAGACATACCACCGCCCTCAGCAACTGTCCCACTAACCGAAAAAAATACATAATAGCCGAATACCATTAAAATACTCATCCCTATCCCCATTACTTTACCTGAACGAGGTGATGCTATTCCAAGCGGAACTCCTACTAAGACAAAAAAGATGGCTGCAAAAGGAATAGCGGTTTTTTGCCAAAGCATAAGCTGAAGTCGGTATTTTTGTTCTGGGTTTTCATGTTCCTGGGCAATATATTCTTGTAGTTCTTTATAACTCATTTCTTGGGGATTTTTCTGACTTTTTAACACATCTTCCATGCTTTGCTGGGTATACATTTCCTCTTTTTCAAAACGCACTACCCTCTCCACTTCACCCCGTGAACCAACCTCATACATGACTCCCTTAATAAATACCCATTTCCCATTATCTAAAAATGCTTGATCAGCATTTAAAATCCGCTTTAACCCATTGTGATCATATTCCTGAACAATAACTCCTGACAAAAGAGGTTGATCCCGATCAATTTTTTTTACATAAAAAATTCTTTCTTGGGATTCATCAACCCGATCGCGGAAAAAAGTATTTTCTTGAAATAACCAACTGGTTACCGAAGTTCCACCAATCAAACTCTGTAATTTTTGAGAAGAAGTCGGTAGTATTCTTTCCTGGATATAGATGGTGAATATACAAGACCAAATTCCTAATAAAAGGAAAGGAATAACCAAGCGTTTCACACTGATACCTGATGCCTTGAAAGCAATAACTTCACTATCGGCAGCCATTCGATTCATGGTAAGAAGAACTGATAAAAGAACCGACATAGGAAATACGTATACTAAAAAAGAAGGAAGGCTGTATAAAAAAACCTGGGCGATGGTTATAAATGGCACTTTGGACTGAAGCCACAACCGGGTAAGCCGGAATAACAGATCTCCTGCAGTGAGGATGGTTAAAAAGAGTGCTACCCCAAGAAAAAAATTGCGAAGCGCTTGTTTGAGGAGATACCAATCAAATACCTTCATGCTCTCTACATATTAAATCTTTCGCCCAAGTAATATTTTCGGCTTACTTCAGAAGATATTATCTCTTCCGATGTTCCGGAAATTAAAATTTTTCCGTCAAACATTATATAAGCTCGGTCGGTTATAGCCAAAGTCTCTCGAACCGCATGATCAGTAATCAGGACGCCAATATTTTTCTGGGCTAGATATTTGATAATACCTTGAATCTCCTCAACTGCAATCGGATCTATCCCTGTAAAAGGTTCATCCAATAAGACAAAAGAAGGGGTCGTTGCTAAAGAGCGTGCAATTTCCAGTCGTCTTCTTTCGCCTCCAGAAAGAAGGTTGGCTGATGTCTTCGATAGATGGCTTATTCCAAATTCCTCTAATAATTCCTCTCGTCTTTTTACTATTTCCTTTCTTTTTAAGCCTTGCATTTCAAGGACCAAATCAATATTTTCCCAAACTTTAAGCTTACGAAATACCGACGGCTCCTGGGCCAAATATCCAATTCCTAGCCGAGCCCGCAAATACATCGGTAAATGATTTAGTTCTTGGGAATCGAGAAAAACTTTACCTCCGCTGGGACGAATTAAACCAACAATAATATAAAAAGTGGTGGTTTTCCCTGCTCCATTTGGTCCCAGTAAACCAACAATTTCTCCCCGAGAAACCTGAATACTCACTTCCTGAACGACTCTTTTTTTGGAATATTCTTTGGCTAACCCTTCACCCCTTAATGATTGCCAGCCTCTTTCCTGAATCAATTGGTTTCTTCTCCTTCAATCGCCATAATATTTATTTCAACATTTCCTTCCACTTTCACTTTTCCAGTTTCAGTATCAATAAGAATTTTCTCTCCGCGTAATTGATTCCCGTCCTTTTCAACGGTTGCATTCCCCTCTAATACAATAAAATCTGATCCTTCTTGATAATAGGCACTTTTTGACTGACCAGACCACCCTTCCTTCACAATCACTACCGAAGAAGCCAACCATTTTTTTTCATTTAAGCTATAATCAACCTGTTGAGGTCTTATTTGAAAACTATTTATCATTAAAATAGGATTACCGGTTAGAAGGATCTTCCCAGGAGATAGAAAAAAGTCCATCTTTTTGGTCTGAAAACTAAAATCCTTTCCTTTGCCTTGGATATCAGTCATAACTACCTTTTTATCCTTACCATAAAAAAACAAAGCCTGGGAAAAAATGGTTTTATCTTCCCATACAACCTGGATTTCGCCTTCACTTTTTGCTTCTTGTTTGACGGTATCGACTTCAAGATATGGGCAGATCATGGTAACGCCCTGCCATTGTATCGTAGATTGTCCCTTGGCGTAAATAATACCGGTTTTTTCATCAAATTCAGCAGATGAAGTTTTTAAGGTTACATCGGATGAGCTTTGAACTGCTGCTATCCCTTCCCTTCCCCAAAAAAATAGAAAAAAAACCAAAATTAAAGTAGGCCAAATGCTTTTTTTTCTCATAAATTCCCCTCGCTCTTCAAAGTAATAATCACCTCTTCGGGAAAAGCCAGTATTCCTCGAGATAAGTCGTACCAAAGATTCTTTGACTCAATCAGTACATTTTTTCTCTCAACCAAAACATTTTCTATTCTCATAAATTGTTCGTTACTAAGCCACGTCAAGGACTCACCAACGATGGAACCACCTCCATCAATCTTAATGAGGTTGATATCCTCAAGTCGTGCATCAGAATTTTCAATATCCACTTGTCCCTTTTTCGCTTGAACCTGATACTGTGGTTGATTCCCTTGATATAAAAAACCTTGAACACCATTTAAATAAATATTCTCTCCATCTTTGCTGAGATCGTCAGTATGGATTTCCCATTCCTTTCCTGAATCGGATACTCTACTAATTTCAGCCTTTTCCAACTGAATAACCAGAGAACCTTGATTAATAGGGGAAGGAGAAACTAGCGCTGTTTGAAAAGTTTTTGATCCTTCCGGTGCTTTAATCCAGAAAATTAGTATCAAAACTACCAACCAGCTCAAAGAAAGGTAAAACCATAAAAGAGTTTTCCAATCATTACTCATTCTCAACATTTAATTGATAATAGACTTTTTGATACCCATTGAGTGCCATCTGTTGGCAAATCTCACGACTATTTTTATTATTACCGGAAAAAACCAAATAGGTCAAATTCTTATCAAGAGTATCTAACGCTTGGCTTATATCAGTTATTGCTTGATAACTAACATTGAGTTTATCAGAATAAGGATTTTCATATTCTAAACGGAAATCAAGCAAATGAATTTGGGGAGAAATTTTTATAAGATTCTCAACTTCTATCGGCTGCAATCCACGATACCACATTATCCGACCTAACTTATTCATGATATTTTCGCGATTGGTAGCTCCAATAATAATATCAACAGCATTTCCCAAGGGATCGATAAAGTATGCGGTTGGAACTCCAAATATCTGATAAGTTCCGGCTAATTGGGTTTCTTGATCAAGTAAAGTCAAATAATCATAAGGAATTTTATCCAACATCTTTTGAACGGCTTCTTGGCTTTCACCGAGATTGATTGCTATAACTTGGAGACCGGCTTTATCCTTATAAGTATGATAAATTTCATTTAATAAAGGAAGCTCTTCGGCACAAAACCCACATTTGGTGGTAAAAAAGCTTATTATAATTGGCCTTCCTGAAAAATCATTTAATGAATACATTTTACCATCAAGATCAGGGAGTTGAAATTGGGGCGCCTGTTTCCCAACGGCAAATATTGAGTAGAATAATACAATCACAAAAATGAATATTGTCAAAAAGAAAAGTCTCTTGGTTTTCATTGGACATTAAACCCCCTATTTTAAGTCATTGTTGTATATCTTTATTGAGTAGCAAACGTTCAATAATCTAGATATATTCCTTGTCTTACTCAATTTTTTCTTCAAATTTTTTTCTCAAAGACAAATTTAAAAAATTAAATAGGTATCGAATTCAATAGGGGGAACAAAAATAGAAAAAAAATTTGTTTTGAACCGAAGCATTGAATTTAGTAGTATAAAAAAAGCAAATTGCAGAAATCAAAAATTAATCCACAACCAAAAAATCAATCTCTCTACTTGAAAAAGTTCAATCACCGCTTGAAATATCACTTAATAAATCAGCAGCTTCCCGACCCATTAATTTTTCTACAATATCGAGACCGTGAATATTGTAAGTTCCACACTGAATTTTATTTTTTAAATCCTGAACAAGGTTTTCACGAATACTTGGTATTTCACGATACTTAGCATGGTATTTTTTCAAATCAACTGAAACCAGAACCAGGGAAGGATTATTATATAAGCCATTTTTATTCGCCAACGTTTCAGGATTTTTCTTCATTTTTTTTTCTTCGTATATCCGTATAACATTTTGTATTTGCGCTTCCGAAATTTTCATTTTGGCGCCTCTCATTTTCTTTTCTAATCTAATATATCGGTAGGAAGTTAAAAAAGTTTAATAGTATTTCGGTGACTTTTTGGAAAGATTGGAAAATTTTCCTTTTGGGAAAACTTCAGCTGTTTCTTGGTGTAAATCATTTTTTTATGAGCCTATTTCACTCATTTTATCAGAAATGGAAATGAGTGAAAAGAAATATCAATATTATTTAGTGAAATAATTTTAGGTTTTAACGATCTTTTACTTGAGCTACGGCACGAATCGGAGAACCAGTACAATTATTGAATTTTAGCGGGAAGGCATAAAAAAAGGCTTCTTTTTTCAAAAGATGCTCAAGATTGGTTAAAAATTCATATATAATAACTCCGGCGGGTAAAAACACGCGATGACCATCAAAAGGTGCATGATCAATGCTCGGTGCATCGATTCCAACCCCTTTTATTTTCTGCTCAACTAAGTACTGAGCAGCTTCCCCAGATAAACCTGCATAATGCTTAAAATAATCTTCATGACCATATCGAATGCTGTCCTTAGTATAAAATAAAACAATATCATTTGGGAAAACCGTAATTCCCTGCTCGTTGATTGTTCTCTGCAGTTCTTCTTTTGACAGACTCTCCCCCGGTTTAAAATGACTTATATCAATTATCAGGCACCTTCCACAAAATCGATCAACCGGTATTTTTTCGACCGACAGCCCATTTTTAACAAAATGAGATGGAACATCAAGATGAGTACCAGTATGTTCAACCATAAAAAAAGCCGTTGTAGCATTGGGGTGAAGATCAAGGGTGGTCCAGGAAAAAAAAGTAGGTGATGGTTGCCCAGGAAAAACCGGTGATCCATTGTAGACTGGTAGGGTTAAATCAATCCAGGTGGTATTTTTATTTGATAACATTCGTTCCCTCCCTAATTATTATTTTATCTTAAATTGATGTAACATATTTTTTTCCATTTTCAATGTGATCCATTAATAAATAATAACCAACCATATGCCTCCAGGGTATAAATCGTTTAAAAAAATCTTGACTTTCATCATCAGAAACCGGCTGACCTTTTTTATAATAATGACTGATGGCTTTACGCAATCCCAAGTCACCGTGAGCAACTATATCATTCCAAGCTAAACCCATAGTTAGAATATATTGAGCGCTCCACAGACCTATTCCTTTCA
>NZ_DAOLQM010000041.1:0-11818 GCF_035418125.1 Atribacter sp.
CATGATTTTTAAAGCGGATTTCAACTTCAATACCCTGCTCAGTTGGCTCAGAGAAACATATGATTCCAGCTAAACCAGGGATTTCCTTCCCTTTCATGGTAAAATCAAACACATTTATTCCTTTTTTAATGTCTATTTCCTGTTGGATTTCTTCGTAATAGGGAGCAATAGCTTTAAGGGTGTGTTTTCCTGGGGGAATCCGGGTTAATTTATAATCTTTACTCATATATAAAATGTCCGATTTTCTATCAATAGTAATTTGAAGTTTCTTTACCACATCCTGAGATATCTCGTCGACCACCTTACCTTGGAGAGTTCCCCATTTAGTACTGGTGGTGAAGTAGACGAAAACGAACAAAACTGCCAAGACAACAAGTATTAATGTAGAAATAAGGATGGTTGTTTTTTTCTTTTTCATTGTCCATTCCCTCGGTTGGTTAATAACGAAATGTTTTGTTGGGTGATAGTGATAAAAGCTTCTTCTAAGCTCATTTCTTTCGCTTGCATAGCAAGGATGATATACCCAGAATTAAAAATAGCTTCTGAAAGGTCTTTACGGTAATCTCGATCGGTTTTCAGCTGGACTTCAACTTTGTTCTCTTTGCATTGAAAAGCTTGGATAAAGGGAAGATTGCTTAAAACCGGCTCTAAATTTTGGGCTTCCTGATTCAATTCAATGCGTATAGTCACCGTATCAGATAATTTTCTTTTAATATTATCCATATTATCTTCGGCAAGTAATTTTCCCTGATTGATAATTCCTACTTTTTTACACAATTTTTCAACTTCGGAGAGAAGATGAGAGGAGACAAACACGGTCCGACCGGTTTCATGCTCTTCTTCGATCAGATCACGTATTTGCTTAATACCGGTTGGGTCGAGGTTGGCTACCGGTTCATCAAGGATGAGTAACTCTGGATCATGGAGCAGAGCTTTCACAAAGGCTAATTTTTGTTGCATTCCTTTAGAATAAGCACCGAGATTTTTATTTTTTTCATTTTCTAAACCAACGGCATTCATTAATTTATCTATCCGCTTCGGTCGATTTTCAACTTCATAAATTTCACCAAAGAAATTAAGGTATTCTAAGGCGGTCATGTCACGATAAAAATACTGGCTTTCTGAAACAACACCAATCTTTCTTTTTAGCTCGACATCATTGGTTTTCATTTCATTTCCAAGGAGAAAAATTTTTCCACTGGATTTAGGAACAAGCCCAAGAAGCATCATAATAGTTGTTGTTTTTCCTGCCCCATTTGGACCTAAAAACCCATAAATATCGTTTTTTTCTACCTTGAGGTTTAATTCGTTCACTACCAGTAAATCATTATAGGCCTTGCATAGATTTTCAGTTTGTATCATAGAACAGTTTTATGTCCTCCTTTCAATATCACTAAAACGTGCTTCGGAATTTATCTTTTTATTAATTCTTTGGATTAAATAAATTCATTGATTATTTTATACTATTTATAGTGTAAATGTTGGTTAACCGTTCCCATATTGATTAAAATTCTTCTTTTAATATGTTTTAAGAAACGCTGGACGTATCAAAACCACTTTTTGAGCAGTATTTTATGGTTTAAATAGAAAAGGAGGAAAGGAATGCCGGAACTGCCTGAAGTTGAAATAATTAGAAGGGAACTCTTACTTCCTTTGTTAGGAGAAAGAATAGTTGATTTAGAAATAGATGATAAAAAAATTCAGATTCATTCCATGGATATCCTTAATAAGGTTATTACCGACCTGATACGAAAAGGGAAATATCTTTTCCTAATTTTTAATGACTCAAGTTCTCTCCTTTTTCATATGGGAATGACTGGGAGTTTAATATATACCAAAGCCAAGGAAAATCTCCGGTTTCAAAGAGCTCGTATCACTTTATCACAGGGTTTTATTTCTTTTTGTGATGCCCGCCGTTTTGGAAAAATTAAATATTTAACTGAAAATGAAAGAGAAAAAGTCATGGAAAGCCTTGGGTTCGATCCGTTGCTTAGCGAGTATTCCTGGAATAATTTTGAAAAACTCTTAATAAACAAAACACTTCCAGTAAAAAATTTTCTCATGAATCAAGCCTGGATAACTGGAATTGGAAATATTTATGCCAGCGAGATTCTATTTTTAAGTAAAATTCATCCGGAAAAAAGAATGAAAGAATTAACCGTCCAAGAGAGAAAATCATTATTTGATTCAATTCCCTTAATCCTTAATCAGGCAATTATATGCGAGGGAACTACTATTCGTGATTATCAACACACCAATGGTTCAAGTGGTTTTTTTCAAAATTGTTTGCAAGTATATGATCGGGAAGGAAAGCCGTGTTTGGTATGTGGAACTCCAATTGTAAGAATTAAAATGGCTCAACGAAGCACGTATTTTTGCCCTCGCTGTCAGAAAATATAAAGATTATTATCTATTCCGAATATATTTTTGAAAAGAAATGAACGCCTTCTGACTGAAGATGAGGGGAATTGTTCATCGATTAACTTTGAATCTCTCTCGGGGGTGGGAAATTAATCAAAACAATCAAATAAATCCTTCTTTTTTAATAAAAGAAGACGAGTATGGGGGGAATGATATTTATACTTATCACTGTTTTTTGTGAAAGGAGGAAATGTTTTGCTTAATCGACAAGGAGTCGGTGAGGGGTTACTTCACTTTTTTTTCCCTCAAAATTGTGTAAATTGTAAAAAATATATTACTGAGTCGGCAGGCTATCCCTTATGCGAAGTATGCGAAAAAATGATTCGAAAAGATATTTCCCCCTATTGTTTGACTTGTGGAAGGCCAGTACAAAGTAATCGCCAAATCAAATGTCGACGGTGCCGAGAAAAACCTTTTTCTTTTGATCTTGCCCGAGCCATTACTCTATATGAGCCCCCGATTAAAAATGCTATTCATGCTTTTAAGTATCGAAAGATTCTATCGTTACGAATTTTATTTATTCATTTATTGGTCGAATTTTTATCTTCAAATCCCTTCTTTCGTGATATTGATGGAATTCTGCCGGTACCACTCCATCAATCTCGTCTTCGTGAAAGAGAGTTTAATCAAGCCGAAATCTTAGCACGAGGTATTTCTGAAGTTTTACAAAAACCTCTCATCAGTAAAGCCGTAACCCGGAAAAAGAAAACTCTACCACAAGTAGGGCTAAGCATGAAAGAGAGAAGGCTCAATCTCCAAGGCGCCTTTCGGGTGGAGAATGAAAAATTTTTAGCAAAGAAAAAAATATTAATCATCGATGATGTTTTAACCTCTCGTTCCACTGTGGATAGTCTTTCCTTGGTATTACGTCGAGCAGGAAGTCAAACCATATTAGTTTTAGCTTTAGCAACTGGAAAATAAAAAATAAGGGTGATTTAATAAATTAAAGCTGAAATAATATTCATAATTTTATAAAATATTGACATTATTAAGGAAAAATATAAAATAGATTTGAATGGATATTAAAAATATGAATGATTATTCATATTTTGATTTTTTAATTAAAGGATTAGCCATGAATCTTACCGATGAAAATGTTGAATTGATGACTCGAATTGCTTGGCTTCATTATATGGAAGGTCTCACCCAAAATGAAATTGGCCAACAATTAAAACTTTCTCAACCTAAAGTTGCCAGACTTATCGACAAAGCGCAAAAAAATGGAATTATAAAGATATCGATTGAATCACCTCTTTCCAATTGTTTAAAAATTGAATCGACAATTCGTAAACAATTTGGGCTACAAGATGTTGTAGTAATCCCAACCCCTCAGGAAAAAGAGATTTATGAAAGCATTGGTCGAGCAGGGGCTTGGTATATGGAAAAGGTTTTAAATAATGGAGATTTGGTTGGAATTGCCTGGGGGCGGACCCTAAAACACCTGGCCTTAGCGATTCGTTCGGCAAAAGTCAAGAATCTTAAATTCGTTACCATGGTTGGAGGCTTGACTTCCTCAGCTTCGCTTAATCCCTATACTATCGGGGAAAAACTGGCTTCAATATTTGAAGGTGAGTGCTATTATCTTTATGCACCAGCCGTGGTTGAAAGTGAAGAAATAAGAAATTTTTATTTGAATGAAAGAATAAATCAAAATACTCTTCAACTTGCCTGTCAGGCTAAATGGTCTTTAGTGGGTATTGGTACGGTTGATGTTCGTTATTCAATTTACTCTTTAACTGGATTTATAGATTATCATGAGTTAGAAGCATTAAAACAAAAAGGAGCAGTAGGAGATATTTTGGGTCAATTTTATACCATTGATGGAACCATTTTAGATACGCCCTTACATCGAAGAACAGTTGCAGTGCCACTTGAAAATATTCAAAAAATGCACAATGTAATCGGGGTGGCTGGTGGCGAAGAAAAAGCCGATGCTATTCTTGGAGCTCTCCGGGGTCATTTTATCAATATACTTATCACCGATGAAAAGACCGCAATGAAAATTATGAGTCGAATATCAGTTCTGGAGGGATAAAAATGGCCAAAGTAACTTGCATAGGAATCCTGGTTGCCGATCTCTTAGGTCGGCCTATCAATCGATTACCAGAAAGAGGGAAATTGGTTTTAATTCCACAAATGGAACTCCATGTGGGTGGAGGAGCTAACAATACCGGAGTGGTATTGAAAAAATTAGGCGAAGAAGTGGTGATGGTGGGGAAAGTTGGGCAAGATGGTTTGGGTGAATTTATCATCAATTCACTTCGAAAAGAGGGGATTGATCCCAAAGGCATAACCATAACTCAAGAATATTCAACCTCGGCAACTATGGTTTTAGTCGATGAGCAGGGAGAGCGTTCCTTTATTCACTGTGCAGGAGCTAATCAAAGCTTAAGAAATGCTGATATTCAAGATGAATTTTTTCACGACTCGGATATCGTTCATATCACAGGTACATTTTTAATGCCTGGTTTTGATGGGCCTGAAACAACCGCTCTTTTAAAGCGGGTTAAAGAAGCCGGCGTTACCACTTCAATTGATACTTATTGGGATGACAGCGGACAATGGCTCAGCGTCATTGAGCCCTACCTTCCTCTCCTCGATATATTTATTTCTAATCGGGATGAGTCTACCCGTATTTCTGGTCGTCAGAATATAGTGGATAATGCCAAATTTTTTCTCGATTATGGTATTCAGATTGTAGCTATCAAGATGGGAGAAGAAGGGAGTTTTATCATGACTCAAAACGAAAAAATATTAGTTCCTCCCTTCCAAGTGAAAGCTGTAGATGGAACCGGTGCTGGCGATGCTTTTGCTGCTGGTTTCTTAGTTGGCTATTTAAAAAAATGGGATTTATATGAAACTGGCCGATTTGCGAACGCCTGTGGAGCCATGTGCGTTCAAGCTATGGGAGCTACCGATGGTGTTGGGAACTTTGATGAAGTAATGGATTTTGTTCGTAAACACTCGTAAATTTTAAAAGAAATGAGAGGTTTTTGAATGAACCAGTCTGTTCAATTTGGAGCAGGTAACATTGGAAGAGGTTTTATTGGTCATCTTCTTTGGGAATCGGGTTATCGGATTGTTTTTGTTGAAGCCTATCCAGATCTTGTTAAACTTCTCAATGCTCGCTCAAACTACCCCCTTCGGTTATTAGAAAAAAACGGTCAAGAAAAAAATGTGACCATAGATAATTTAGTTGCTTATCAGACCGAAGAAAAAAACAATATTTCACAAGCTATTGCTGTTTCATCGGTTATTTTTACAGCAGTTGGTGTAAAAAATTTGCCGGCCATTGCTCCTTTAGTAGCTGATGGGATTCAGCTTCGCCTCAAAGAAAATCCTATCCCTATCAATATTCTTTTGTGTGAAAATCTTAAAGATGCGCCTCAATTTTTTAAAAATGAAGTGAAAACTCATTTAAATACCGAAGGAAAACAATTTCTTCAGGAAAAAGTTGGTTTTGTTGGAACGGTTGTTGCCCGTATGGTTCCAGTAATGGATAAGCGATTTGGTGTTGATGACCCTCTGTTTATTGTTGCTGAAGCCTATCATAAACTTCCTTATGATGTGACTGCTGTGAAGGGAGTTTTTCCTGAAATCTCGGGTTTGAAACCAGTTCAAAATTTTCATTCTGAGGTTGACAAAAAACTCTTCATCCATAATTTAGGTCACGCAACCCTAGCCTATTTCGGTTACTTGAAGGGATATGAATACATTCATCAGGCAATTGCCGATGAAGAAATAAAAAATCTTCTTGATGAAGTGCTCAATGAAACTTCAACTTCAATTCTTCGGAAGTATCCGGATTTAGATCGAGTTGAAGTTAACGAATTTGTTGAAGATCTAAAGGAGCGTTTCTTTAATCCGTTACTTATGGATACAGTTTATCGAGTTGGGAGAGACCCAATTCGCAAACTTGGTGAGGATGACCGCATAATTGGAGGGATCGCTCTTTGTCAATCTCAAAAAGTCTTTCCAGCTGCAATAATAAAGGTGACCGGATTAGCATTGAACTATGATTATAATAAGGATGCCGATGCGGTAAAACTCCAGAAAATGATTAAGGACAAAGGGATTAAAGAAGTCATTCATAAGTTGTGTAATCTTGATCCTGAAACCGATATTGGCGAAAAAATTATCCAATCCTATTATCAGTTTAGAGAGCGGTTTCGGATATTGAAGGAAAATAAATTGTAAACTTCCCTCTGGGAAGAATTGAGAGGAGTGGAGTAAATGAAAGCAGCTGTTTACTACGGACCGGGCGATTTGAGAATTGAAGAAAGTCCCCTTCCGGAAATTGGACCGGGAGATATACTTCTGAAAGTCGGTGCGTGTGCAATATGTGGAACCGATATGCGGATTTTTCGTCATGGGCATCGCGGTGTAAAAATTCCCCAAATTGTTGGTCATGAGATTGCCGGTACTGTCGCTGAAATTGGGAAAGACGTGAAGGGGTATGCTGTTGGGGATAAAGTTGCAGTTGATCCTATTGTATCCTGCGGTGAATGTTTTTATTGCCGACGGGGATTAACCAACCTGTGCCTTACTTTCAAAGAAAATTATGAAGCTTTTGGATACTATTATCCCGGGGGTTTCGCTGAATATATGCGGATTCCAGAAAAAGCCATTCGGCGAGGGAATCTCATTCTGATTAAAGACGACTTGGCTTTGGAAGAAGCTGCTATTGCAGAACCAATGGCTTGCGCTTTAAATGGTCAGATGTTGTCCCAAGTTGGAGTTGGTGATCATGTCTTAATTATTGGAGCCGGACCAATAGGTTGCATGCATATTTCTTTAGCAAAAACCCTTGGAGCAACGAAAGTCATCATTTCTGAATTCCAGGAGGGTCGATTGAACTTGGCTCGTCAGTTCGGAGCTGATATTTATGTGAATCCCATGCAGGAAGATCTGAAAGAAGTTCTGATGAAGGCGACCAATGGAATTGGTCCTTCGGTTATTATCATTTCCGCTCCTGCTCGAAAAGCACAAGAAATGGCGTTGGATCTGGCTGCTAACCAAGCCCGAATCAACTTTTTCGGAGGGTTGCCGAAAGATGACCACCTGGTGAACCTCGACAGCAATGTCATACATTATAAAGAACTCTTTATTCATGGTACCAGCGGAACAACTTCAAACCATATTCATAAGTGTATTGAGTTGATGGCGGGGAAAAGAGTCAATGCTTCTCAGATAATTAGTAAGGTCATATCTTTAGAAGAGCTTCCTGCCATGTTAGTTGAAGCCGAGAAGGGAAATTATCTGAAAATAATCGTCAAACCATAAAATCATCGCAAATGATTGGATAGATTGAGTTTTAAACTGAAATTATAAGCGGTTAAGCTATCACAACTTGCTGTGATTCGCCTAATTTTTGGAGGTGTTTACCTTGGAGTCAAAAGACAAATTACTTCAAATGTATAAGGATATGCTTCGTATCCGCCGTTTTGAAGAAACGGTAAGTGATCTTTTTTCTCAGGATAAAATCCGAGGGACAACTCATCTTTATATAGGTGAGGAAGCCGTTGCTGTTGGAGCCTGCAATGCGATTCACCCGGATGACTATATTACCTCTACCCATCGTGGGCATGGTCATTGTATCGCGAAAGGTGCTACTTTGCGGGAAATGATGGCCGAGTTATTTGGGAAAATAACCGGGTATTGCAAGGGTAAAGGAGGATCACTTCACATTGCTGACCTTAACGCTGGAAATCTTGGTGCCAATGGGATTGTAGGGGGTGGTATCCCAATCGCAACTGGTTCAGGATTGACTGGTAAGTATAAAAAAACTGGGAAGGTTACAGTATGCTTTTTTGGCGATGGAGCATCCAATACCGGAGCTTTCCATGAAGCAGTGAATATGGCGGCTACCTGGAAATTACCGGTCGTTTATGTATGCGAAAATAATCTTTATGCCATGTCAACGCCGGTGCGAGAAGCTTTTCCTATTTTAGATATTGCTGAACGAGGTCAAGCTTATGGAATGCCAGGTATAGTAGTAGATGGGATGGATGTATTAGCCGTTATGGAAGCTGTTGAACAAGCAGCAGAGAAAGCTCGTCGAGGAGAAGGTCCAACACTTATTGAATGTAAGACCTATCGATACTTAGGCCACTCCAAAAACGATCCAAGAGCTTACCGGACCAAAGATGAAGAAAAACAGTGGAAAGAACGTGATGCAATAAAGCGGTTTCGAAAATGGTTGCTTGAAAACACTGTTGCGACCGAAGAAGAAATTCAAACTATTGATGAAGAAGTAGAAAATGAAATAGCTGAAGCGGTAGAATTTGCCGAATCAAGCCCCTATCCCCCGCTGGAAGAAATAGTCAAAGACGTCTATGTTGAAGAAGATTTTGCTGAAAAAGAACGAAAAAAAGGAGCCAAAATCGTTCTCTCTTTTAACGAATATAGCGATAATCAAAAACTTAGAAATATTACCTATCGTGATGCATTAAATGAAGCCTTAAGAGAAGAGCTCAATCATGACCCCAACGTAGTATTGATTGGAGAGGACATTGGTTTATACGGTGGGGCTTATGGAGTAACTCGGGGATTGTGGCAGGATTTTGGTGATGAAAGAGTAAGAAATACCCCCATCTCTGAGGCGGCCATTGTTGGATGTTGTGTCGGTGCGGCGATAACTGGTCTTCGTCCAGTTGGTGAACTGATGTATGTGGATTTTGCTGGATTAGCTATGGACCAAATTTATAATCAGGGAGCAAAGATTCGTTATATGTTTGGTGGGAAAGCTCGAGTTCCAATGGTTATTCGTACTGAAGGTGGCTGCGGCCGATCTTCAGGAGCCCACCATGCTCAAAGCCTGGAAGCCTGGTTTATGCATGTTCCTGGTCTAAAGGTAGTAATGCCAGCCACTCCTTTCGATGCAAAAGGTCTTCTCAAGTCGGCTGTTCGAGAAGATAATCCAATAATTTTTATCGAACATAAAATGTTGTATAACACCAAAGGTTTAGTTCCTGATGATGAGTATCTTATCCCAATAGGAGTTGCTGATGTTAAAAAATCAGGTACTGATGTAACGGTTATTGCATATTCGCGGATGTTATTGGTTGCCATGGAAGCCGCCGAAATATTGGAAAAAGAAGGTATTCATATTGAAGTTATTGACCCCCGAACCCTGTTACCTTTAGATATCGATACCATTGTAACTTCAGTAAAGAAAACCGGAAAAGTAGTAATTGTTTCCGAAGCCTGTAAGACCGGTGGACCCGGGGGAGAAATTGGGATGCAAATTATGGAGAATGCCTTTGATTATCTTGATGCTCCCATGGTGCGATTATGTGCCGCCGATGCACCGGTTCCCTGTAGCCGATATTTAGAAGATAACTCCATTCCCCAAGCTAAAGATGTAGTTAAGACAGTAAAAGAGTTATTAGAATAATTGAAATTATTTGGCAAGAGTGATATTTAAGCTTAATAGAAGTTATATTTTATGGAGAAATCCCCAACGGGCGCAATTCTATTGCGCCCCTTAAATTTTTATATAAATTTTAGCAGAATTAAATTTGTAAAACCTCTAAATGAGTGAGCAGAATAATTGTTCATGCGATAGAGCAATAGAACCAGTTGAGGATAAGAGTGACTTTCATAAATTAGAATTCAATTTCCCTGATTTTCCAAGTAGGAATAAAAAAGTATGGAAAATTCATAAAACATTTAATTCTTATTAAAAAACTTTAAATTAAAGGAGATGTTTTTTAATATTTATGTGTTAGTTCGATAACACTCGTCACTTTTTAAAAAAAACTAAGGAACATGAAATGGATCGAAAAACTGAAATCAAGTTTTATTTTATGATTGGTTTCGTACTTTATTTTTTAGCAATCTCAATGATCATTACTGGTGCGGCTCTCCCTAAATGGATGGACATTTTCCAAGTAACCGCCGGTCGAGCCGGAAGACTTTTTTTCCTTTATTATTTAACCTATGTGATCACCACTTTTTCCAGTGGTTTTCTTTGTGACCATTTCGGAAAAAAACCAATAATAGTTCTGAGTCAATTATTTCTTGGGATCGGTTTTTTTTGTATAAGCACAGCTCATTCTTTTCTTTTTATTGAATTGGGGATGTTAATTATGGGGTTGGGTGGAGGTTTTTGTGAAGCACCCATGACTGGTTTTATCTCGCAAGTTTTTAATGGTCGAGAGGGATTTGCCTTGAACATGAGTCAGATTTTTTTTGGAATCGGAGCTGCCAGCGGTCCTTTTTTGACTGGATATCTGTTAGGAATAGGTTTTAGCTGGAGATATTTATATCTCATCCCCGGGATTGTTTCTATTGGTTTATTTTTTCTAATTTACTTTGAAAAAAAATTATTTCAAAAAGAAAAAAAAGGAATTACCAGTGGGAGTATTCTGATTTTATATCAACGTTGGAAAGCTTTCTTGGCGGTAAGTTGTTTGGCGATGTTGCTTTATGTAGGGTCTGAGATCGCCAGCTCCTCCTGGATGAGTACCTATATTGTAAAAGGACTAAAAGGAAATTTGTATTTAGGCGGGGTAGCCATGGCTGGATATTGGGGGATGATAACCATTGGAAGAATAGTTTTTGCTTATCTTTCCCAGCGTAATCACTATGGAGTTCTTTTACGGATTTCATCCATTATTAGCTTGGTTTTTTTATTTTTACTTCTTATGACCAATAGTATTCCCTTGGTTATATTATCCTTTATGGGGATCGGTTTTGGTTTTTCTGGCATCTGGCCTTTGGTCGTAGCCGTAGTTGCTAAAAATATTGAGGAAATGCAGGCTACTGCCATTGGGGTGGTAGTGGCCTTAGGAGGAACCGGTGCTTTGCTCTTCCCCTGGTTGTTTGGAATTTTTTCTGATTATATGGGGCTTCGTTTTATCTTCATTATGGTTGTTGTATTAGTGGTGGCGATGTTTTTAGTTTTTCAATCTCGTTTTTTTAAAGGGAGTATGAAGACCTGATAAAATAGAGATTAATAAAATGAAGCTCAGATTCATAATAAATTTCTTTTTGCTTTGATAAATGAGAACAGATATCTATGCCACTTTTTTAAGTGCCAGACGAGGAAGTAAATACCTATCTAAACCGTCATAGCGAGGAGACCAACTGTTATTTGGTTTGACGACGTGGCAATCGCATTTAAAAAATTTAAATTATGTAACTTTCTCATTGTCTCAGGGTAACCATTAAAAAAACCAAAAACACCCTCCCCCCGCTAAGCGGCACCCCTCCAAGGAGGGGAATTATTCATTCCCCCATTGAGGGGGGATTCAGGGGGGTGTGCCTTTCCCATTTTTTTAATCATTTATTACCCGTTTCGGTATTTTCAGGATAGACCTTCATGCCAATTTGGTGACACCAAATGAGGATGAAAATCCAAGATTCGACCTGCCATGGCAGGTCGCTACATTAA
>NZ_DAOLQM010000042.1:0-11499 GCF_035418125.1 Atribacter sp.
GCAGAGTTCAAAATCGCTTTGGAGAAGATAGGTTATTCCAAAGTGGTATTGATAATCGTATACAAAATGATTCAGGGCTATCCCTAATAATTTTAACGCTGAATACCGTCGACATTTAAAGGCATAACGCATAATCGTAGCGACCGATGCTCCTTGATTGATGAGATCTTCTAAAATACTAAGAAGCTGCTGATTTAATTCCACATACTGAAACCCGCCAGTATCGGTAATAAGTCCAGTGAGTATTGACATGGAGAGTGATGAATCCAACTCCACTTCACTTTTTTTAGCCAATTGGTAGATAAGAATTGTTGTTGATGGGCAGTGAGGGTCTACATAGTTAATGGTTCCATAAGAGGAGTTATCAGGATGATGATCAATATTGACTACCAAGGAGCACTTTTCCCGAATATCGTTCAGTCGGCCCAGTCGCTGAGTATTGGAACAGTCAACAGCGAAAAAAACTGTATTTTCAGAGATTTGTTTCAGTCTTGGATGAGTTAGAGGGAGGATATCCTTTAAATTTGGTAAAAAATGATAGAAATAAGGAATTGTATCATCATAAACCATTATTGGATAAAATTTTTTTTGAATAAGAAGCAAATAAAGTGATATCATCGATCCCAAACCATCACCATCGATATTCAGATGAGAAGCGATGACGATGGGAGTTTTCTGGGGTAGCGAATTAAGTAAATGTTGTATTTCCATCTTTAACTCCCGCTTTTTCTTCCTATTTGATTAATGAGGTCTATGACCTGATAAGCTTTTTCCAGGCTGGTATCGTAGATAAATTCAATTTCGGGCATGTACCGTATTCGAATATTTTGACTGATATGACTCCGAATAAATCGACTTGCCTTCAGTAAGGCATGAAAACTTTCTTCAACTTCGTTTTTGTTGCCAGGGAAAGAGACATAAACTCTGGCTATTTTTAAATCTGGAGTAATATTGACATGGGTAATAGTCAATCTCTTTATACGTGGATCTGCCGCATTGGATAAAACCATAGTGGCTATCTCTCTTTTAATGAGTTCAGCCAAACGTTGTGAGCGATAGCTCTTCATTTTCAGACCCCTTTCAACAGTTACCTATTTTGATTGGTCAATAGATTTGTATAGTAAATTGAATAATTTCATACCGACCATCGTCTTCAACAAAACGACCAATCTGATCGATCAAATGCCTTACCGTCATTTCATCTTCACCAACACAGGCAAAGCCGATAAAGCCTTGGTTCCAGGCAACGTCAGGATTTAATTCAATAACCGAGAGATTAAAACGGTTTCTCAGTCTTTGTTTGATGGAATTCATAATTCTTCTTTTATCTTTTAACGAAAAACTTTCAGGAAGAGAAAGCAATACTTGACCGGATCCGATTCTCATTATTCTTCTCGTATGACATAAGCTTCTAAAATATCTCCCTCTTCAAAATCTTCAAAGCGATCAAGTCCAATTCCACATTCATATCCCATAGAGACTTCTTTGACATCCTCTTTAAACCTTTTTAAGGAGACAATTTTTGCTGATTCTTCAAGCACTTCTCCTTTTCGAATTACTCGTACAAAGGCATTTCTCTCAATTTTACCCGAGGTGACATACGAACCAGATATCACTCCAGTTTTTGGTATTTTAAAAACCGCTCTTACTTCGGCTTTCCCAATATTTTCCAGATATTGCTTAGGCGCTGCCATTCCCTTAATGGCATTTTGTAAATCGTCAATTACATCATAAATAATACGATAAAGACGGACATCTACTCCTTCCCTTTTGGCAGCTTTTGATACCTCAGAGGGAAGTTTAACATCAAAACCAATAACAATTCCATTCGAAGCTGCAGCTAAAACGACATCGGCTTCGTTGATGTTGCCAACTCCCTTGGAGAGGACCTGAACACTGACTTCATCGCTCCCGATTTGGGAAAGAACTTTTTCGATAGCATCAAGAGATCCTTGAAAATCAGCTTTGAGGATAATATTCAACTCGCGCTTTTTTCCTTCTTCTGGTGAAAGAAGCTCTTCGAGAGAGGTAATCTGAGCACTTGATCCTTTTAAAGATTTTTCCCGCTCCTTCAGTTGTTTTTGATTTGCTATGAGGCGAGCAATTTTTTCATCTTCCAAAACCATGAATTGAGTTCCAGCTGGAGGTAACTCAGAAAAACCAACAATTTCAACTGGCAAAGAAGGAACGGCCTCTTTAATGGATTTACCATTTACTGAAAAGAGAGAACGTACTTTCCCCCAGGTGGCGCCGGCAACAAAAAAATCACCAATCTTGAGGATTCCTTCTTTAATAATAACCGTAGCAACCGGTCCCTTTCCTCGATCTAATCGGGATTCAATAATAGTTCCGGTGGCATAACCTTGATACCGTGCTTTGAGCTCCAAGATTTCGGCTTGCAGTAAAATCATTTCTAAAAGGTCATTAATCCCCTTTTTCTGAAGTGCTGATATATTCACGAAAATTGTATCTCCTCCCCATTCTTCGGGAACCAGCCCATGATCAGAGAGTTGTTGCTTAATGCGATCAGGATTTGCACCGGATTTATCGATCTTGTTAATGGCAACAATAATAGATACATCGGCAGCTTTAGCGTGCTGGAGAGCTTCAACGGTTTGAGGCATTACACCATCATCAGCAGCTACTACCAAAATGGCAATATCAGTGACTTGAGCTCCCCGAGCCCTCATTGCCGTAAAAGCTTCATGGCCAGGTGTATCAACAAAAGTAATCTTTTTATTGTTGACTTCGATTTGATAGGCTCCGATTTTTTGAGTGATCCCACCATATTCAGATTCAGCAACCTTAGAACGACGAATTGCATCTAATAAAGTGGTTTTTCCATGATCGACATGACCTAAAACGGTTACAATCGGAGGGCGAATCTGTAAACTACCTTGAAGAGCTTCAATAGTTTTTTCTCGTAAACTATCTTCCCAGGTGATTTCCCAGTTTTTCTCACGGGCTAAACGTTCAACCACTAATGGTGGAAGAGGTTTTTTTGAATCAAAAATCACATTCCAATCGGCTAATTTAATTACAATATCTTCCCAATTCATATCAAGAAGACGAGCGATATCTTTCAAAAGTGGGGATTCTTTGAGTTGGATGGTTCGCTCTTTTCTTTTTCGTTTTTCTTCTTCTTCTTTTTTCTGATACTCCCTTTCTTCCTGTAAAAGCTCAATATACTCTTCATCAATACTACTCATATGGTTTTTTACATCAGATCCTAAAGCTTTTAATATATCCATCACTTCATGAGTTGGCATACCAAGCTGTTCTGCCACTTTATATATTCTAATTTTTGCCATGCTTAACCTCCTTTGGCAAGGATTCAATTAGGTTTTGAATTGCCCTCTGTAGAGCTATAACATCTTCCTGAATTACCTCAGTTTTAAGGGCAAAAGAAAGGAGTTGCCTATTTATACGAGCATTGCATTCTGTATTCGGGCATATATAGGCTCCTCTTCCAGGTTTTTTTCCAGTCATATCGATATCTATCTCACCAGTAGGTGACGCAACGATCCGAACCAATGATTTTTTCTCTTTTCGAAGGCGACAAGACAGGCAAAGCCGTAAGGGTATTTTCTTTTTTTTCATCAATGACTTGGCACCTCTTTTATTTCCTGATCACTTTTTATATCGATTCTCCAACCGGTCAAACGGGCAGAAAGTCTAGCATTCTGCCCTTCTTTCCCAATGGCGAGTGAAAGTTGATCATCGGGAACATAAACCCGGGCTGTATTAGAATCAGAATCAAGTTCGACCAAGGTGACATGAGCCGGACTCAAGGCATCTGAAATAAATACCTTTGGATCGTTGCTCCAACGGATAATATCAATTTTTTCACCCCGGAGTTCATCGGTTATATGTTTAACCCTTGCTCCTTTATTTCCAATGCAAGAACCAACCGGATCGACCTTGGCATCCCGGCTTTCGACAGCAATTTTAGTTCGGGCTCCCGGTTCCCGGGCGATAGCTTTGATGGTGACAAAACCATCATGAACTTCCGGAACTTCCAATTCAAATAATCTTTTTACTAAGCCTGGATGGGATCGAGAGAGAACAATACGGGGACCCCGGCTGGTTTTTTTCACTTCAATTATATAAAATTTCATCCGGGCTCCAATCCGATAATTTTCCGATGGTATCTGTTCATTAGGCGGAAGAAGAGATTCAATTTTTTCCAGATCGATGATGATATTTTTCCCTTCTTTACGGTTAATGACGCCAGTAACGATGTCCTCTGCCCTTTCTAAAAATTCATCATATACCAAACTTCTCTCAGCTTCTCGAATGCGTTGCATAATTACCTGTTTGGCAGTTTGGGCTGCAATCCTCCCAAAATCTTTGGGTGTAATTTCAACCTGAACTATTTCTCCCGGTCCAACTCGATTTGGGTTTTGGTTGGATAGAACTTCATATTCGTCGATATCAAGCGTTTCACCATTTTCAGGGTTGACTAATTTGTGGGTGTATACTTTAACTTCTCCAGTATTTGGATCAAGAATAACTTCCACTGCTTTATGGGGGCCCTTAAAATTTTTCTTGTATGCAGAAAGAAGAGCCGCTTCTATAGCTTGTTTTAGGGTCTCACGCGAAATCCCCTTTGCTCTTTCAATTTGCTCGATTGCAAAAAAAAGATCTTTATTCATATTAAACCCCCTGCATACTATTACTTTCTTGTTCGATAATAAAAAATATTGGTCTTTCATACAAACAAGAAAGAGTGGGCTTCAAACCCACTCTTTCTTGTTTGTATGCCTTCATTCTCCTATAAAACAGGATCAGTCTTCGATGTAAGGTTCAAATAATAAAACTAATCATTCAAAGAACACCAACCTTATTCGGCAAAATTAAGTAACTAGGTGTTCTATCCCTACTATTTTATACTAACTGAGCATGGGTTGCAAATTTATCCTCTATAAATATATTGACGTGTAGCTCATATCGAGTCAGGAATTTAAAAGCAGTGATGAGAAAAAAATGTGCACAACGCAACCCCCTCATATTTCTTCTTTCCTGGAGTAATGAATTCAATAATTCATCTCCTTGGGAAGGGGACTGTCTAGCTCGGGGGAGAGTATACTTTTTAAGTTGTATTGTTGTCTTGAGCCCTCATCTTTTGAGCTGGTAACGGCCACATCTTTTAAATTTTTCCTTCAATATATTATTATTAGAGGCGATTGCTACGTCGCTCCATTCCGCATAATAAAGGACTAATAAAATATTTTAATCTATATTTCCAGGTTAAGAATGAGCATAGATAAGTATTCTTTAATAATAATTGACTTCTCATTCTTATTTTTTCTTGATTCTGAAAAAGTGCTTTTTCCCTACCCGAAGAAATTGGTCATCTTTAATTTGGATATCAGAATTTGGATCAGCTATCCTCATATTATCAAGATATACTCCTCCCTGCTCGACCAATCTTCGTAATTCACTTTTTGAATGAGATACACCAGTTTTAAGGAGTAAAGAAATAATCCAGATTTTTTCATCTTTAAGGTCATCATTAGTAAGAGTAAGTATTTGAGCATCTTCGGGACTTTCCTTTTTGGCAAATGCTCGTTCGAAGTCTTCTAATGCCTGGTTGGCACGATCTGATCCATGATATATAGAGACGATTTCTTTAGACAGGATTATTTTCCAATCTCGAGGATGGAGGAGATCATTGGTAAAATCTTTTTCCCATTGTAGAATAGTATTCATGGGGATATCGGTGAGGAGTATAAAATACTTTTTTATTAGAGAATCAGGAATTGACATAATTTTCCCAAACATATCAAAGGGTGGATCGTTAACTGCGATATAGTTGCCGAGACTTTTGCTCATTTTTTCAACTCCATCAGTACCCTCTAACAATGGCATCATCATGACTACTTGGGGTTCTTGACCAAACTCCCTTTGTAAATCACGACCCATGAGTAAGTTAAAACGTTGGTCAGTCCCTCCTAATTCTACGTCGGCACGTAGAGAAACCGAGTCGTAAGCCTGCATAATTGGGTAAAGAAATTCATGCAATCCGACTGGTTTTCCATTTGATATACGTTGATGAAAATCTTCCCTTTCCAGCATACGGGCTACGGTAAAATGAGCAGTAATTTCAATTATATCAACAAAGGAAAGATTCTTAAGCCATTTACTATTAAACTCAATGATGGTTTTCTCGGGATCGAGAATTTTAAAAGCTTGATCTGAATAGGTTTTCGCATTGACTAAGACTTCTTCTTCGGTCAATTGCTTGCGGGTTTCTTTTTTACCGGTTGGATCACCGATGCGTCCAGTAAAATCACCTACCAGAAATACCACTTGATGACCGAGAGCTTGAAACTGTCTTAGTTTTCTGAGGGTAACGGTATGCCCAAGATGGATATCGGGTGCACTGGGGTCAAATCCTTCTTTAACAATTAAGGGCTGTCCAGTTTGATAATAGCGATTTAATTTTTTTTGGAGGTCTTCGCGACTAATTATATCTTCAACCCCTCGACAGAGAATTTCGAGGTCTTCAGTTGCTCTTTTTTCAAAACTCAATCTGATCATCTCCTTACTATTCCACGTTTAAGCAAGATTTTTAAGATTGGATATCCGATTCCATAACAGGCAATACATTCTCCTATCATAATATAAAAAACTGAATAAAAATAGGGAACTTGAAAAAGTTTACTGAGATATAATGAAACACCAAAAGCATTGAATAAGACTGGAGGAAGCGGCGCTAAGTAAGCTTTTTTCATTTTTGAGGTGACCAGGGCAGCTAAAAAAGTAATGAGAGTACCAAAGACGAAATCCAAGAAGCCAACCTGCCCCAAAAGATTAGCTAGGAAACACCCAATGGTAAGACCATAAATTGTTTCAGGAAATAGAAAAGGCAAGACAGTAAAAGCCTCTGCTACTCTGACTTGTATCGGTCCGTATGAAAAAGTATAAAAAGGTGGAAGAATGGTAAAAGCGACATAGAGCGCAGCGATCAATGCCATACGAGGAAGTTTCTTCATTGAATTCTCCTATCCAATTATTTGACTTTTTCAAATAAAATACCTAAAAAAAGGTATTGAATGATATAATAAAGTTTTAGTGAAATTATATCAAAATCCAAAAAAACGAAAACTTTTGTTCATAAATATAGGAAAATAGATGAATAAAGAATTAAAAGGTACCTCTTTAAAAATGAAAAAGCGACGACGTGCTCGATCAAAATTTTTCCGTTTTTCATTTTTTTCAGCATTTGTTTTTGGTATTTTAGCTGGTATTATTTTCTTCATATTGGTTCAATTTTTTTATTTAGATGATATTCGAGTTATTTCCAGTCAGATCGATAATTTTCGACCATCTTTTACGACCCGGGTTTACGATAACCAAGATCGGCTAATCCACGAACTTTATACCGAAAACCGTGAGTATGTTGCTCTTGCTGACATCCCTGAACTGCTCCAAAAAGCTTTTATAGCCAGTGAGGACCAAAACTTTTACCAGCATCCAGGAATAGATATCAGCGGTATTATAAGAGCAACTCTTCAAAATATTTTAAACCGACGAATTGTTGAAGGAGCCAGTACCATCACTCAACAATTAGCTCGGAACCGTTTTCTTTCCCATGAAAGAATTTTTAACCGAAAAATTAAGGAACAGGTTTTGGCTTTATTTATCGAGAGAAAGTATACCAAAGATCAAATTTTAGAAGCTCATCTTAACCAGATTTATTTTTGGCATGGAGTTTATGGAGTAAAAACTGCTGCTTTAGTTTACTTTGGGAAAAACCTTTCCCAATTGAATTTGGCGGAAATCGCTATGTTAGTTGGGATACAGCGTTCTCCAGGAAATTTTTCACCCTATGTGAATCTTCGAGCTGCCCAAATTCAACAAAGACGGGTTTTACGTCTCATGACCGAAAGGGGGTATATCGACCAATCGGAAATGGCAAGAGCAATAGAGACGCCTATCGTTCTTTCTGGACTTAAAAATATTCCATCGGGTGCGCCCTATTTCATTGACCACATTTTAAAGGAGTTATTGGCCAAATACGACGGGGAAACAGTTTTTAACGGTGGATTAAAAGTTTATACCACTCTTGATTTAGATGTCCAAAAAGTTGCGACCGGTGCCTTGCAGGAAAGTGGTTATCAAGGCGCCATACTTTGCATGGATCCCAAAAGTGGAGAAATTTTAGCCATGGTAGGAGGGAAAGATTATCAAGAAAGTAAATTTAATCGAGCGACTCAGGCTTATCGACAGCCAGGCTCAACATTTAAGCCCTTTATTTATACGACTGCTATTGAAAATGGAATTACTGCAGTGGACTGGTATGTCGATGAACCACTCCAATTCCCCGATGGCTGGAAACCGAAAAACTATGACAAAACTTTTCGTGGAGCAATTCAAATTCATGAAGCCTTGGAACAATCGATCAATATTATTGCTATCAAACTATTACAACAATTGGGAACCGACCAGGTTATCAATTATGCCAAAAGGATGCAAGTAAAATCACAACTCCAAAAAAACCTATCTCTTGCTTTAGGCACCTCAGAGGTAACTTTAATGGAATTAGTCAATGCCTATTGTGCTTTTGCGAACGAAGGACGTATCCCTGAACCGTACGCCATTACTAAAATTGTCGATTGGGAAGGAAATGTAATCTATTCCAGCAATAAAACCGTACGCCAAGCTATACCAGCTGATACTGCTTATATTATGGCTCGCTTACTCCAGGGAGTTATTGAACGGGGAACAGCCAGACGGGCAAATATTGGTCGTCCGGTCGGTGGAAAAACTGGTTCAACCGAAGATTTTATTGACGCTCTGTTTATTGGATTTACCCCCGATATGGTTTGTGGGGTTTTTCTGGGCAATGACGACCGCAAACCCTTGGGAGAAGCAAAAACTGGTGGAATTATTGCAGCTCCAATTTTTGCTAAAGTGATGAAAGCCGCCCATGAAAACCTGCCAAAGGAGGATTTCATCCGACCAGAATCGGTGGTTGAAAGGTCGGTTTGTTTAAAGTCGGGGCTTCTTCCCTCCTCTTCCTGTAAGAAAACTATTGTACTGCCTTTTAAATCAGGGACAGTGCCGACTAAGGTCTGTAATCAATGTAGTGAATGAATCATTTATTTTAAATTAGTCTTTAAGAATCACGACAGTTACCCCCAGACCCCCTTCTTCGGGCAAGCCATTACGAAAGCTTTCTACCACAGGATTATCTTGTAGAAATTCTTGGGCAACCTTTCTTAAAATTCCCTCTCCTTTCCCGTGAATGATATAGACAGTTTTAAATCCAGCTAAGAGGACTTGATCAAAATACTTCTCCAATTTTTCCCGGGCAGCTTCAGCTTTCATCATTCGAATTTCAATTTGATTTCTTACATTATTTAAAGATGGTTGAAAAGAATAACTCCGCTGGATAACGGATTGAAATTCTTCCTCTTCAGATTTTTTTTGAAGATGACCGATAGAGAGAATACACTTACGGCCGTTAACCAAAACCACGGCTTCATTTTTTAAGTCATCAACAGATACAATCTCTCCTTCTTGATGGAAAATATCAACCATCACTTTCTCCCCAGCTTGGAAAGCCATAGCCAGTTGTGGAGAATCCTTCCTGCTCTCTTCTGAAGAAGAACAAGATAACTCCTGGTTCAAATAAAATTTAGGATCGATTCGTTCTTTTAGCTCCTGGTAAACACTTACATCAAGAGTTTTTTCCTTTCTCAATTGACCAATGAGTTGTGATATATCATCCCGGGTTTTTTTGAGGTATTGGGTTAATTTTTCCTGGAAATCTTTAATAAGTAGTTTTTTTTGTGATTCCAGTTGTTCCTGAAGGTGGTCTACTTCTTTCTGTCGATTGGTAGCATCTTCCACTTTTTCCTGCCATTCAATTAATTGACTGGTTAATTCTTGATTTTTTTTTCGATTGGAGATGATTAATTCATTAAGATCGATCCACTCTTTTTGAAGCTGTTGTAAAGCAGTTTTAATGATCGATTGCGGGATACCAATTTTTTCAGCAATTTTAATTCCATAACTTTCCCCAATTTCATCGATTAAGAGTCGATAGGTTGGCTGGAAAAGAACTGGATTGAACTCCATTGATGCCGAAATCATAGAGGAGTGTTGAGAAACATAGCTTTTTATCAAAGGATAATGAGTGGTTGCAATACAGGTTGTTCCTTGTTGACTAAGAAAGTCTATCATTCCAATAGCTAACGCCGAGCCTTCGTTGGGATCGGTTCCCGATCCAATTTCATCAATTAAATATAAACTATCAGATGATATTTGAGAAAGCGATTTCTGAAAAGCTGAAAGACGATAGGTAAAGGTACTGAGATTTTGTTCAATATCCTGATGATCTCCAATGTCGACAAAAAGATGATGGTAAAAAGGTAAGGAAGAGCCAGGATTAACCGGAACTGGAATCCCACAATGAGCAAGATAAACGATTAAAGCTAAGCTTTTTAACAAAACGGTTTTCCCGCCAGCATTCGGTCCGCTAATAACCATGATTTTTTTATCCGGACTCAAATGAAGCGAGAAAGGAACCGCTTTTTCTCCTAAAAGAGGATGTCGACCATCCTTGATGAGGAGATCTCTTTCACCTACCTGAGGAACACTCGCCTGCCATTTACGAACCAGTTGTGTCTGAGCGTGGAGAATATCCAGTTCGACTAGAGCCTGGAATGAAGCATTAAGCCGATCGAGGTAAGGTCGCAAATCGTTGGTCAATTTTAGCAGAATTGCTTCAATTTCATCATTTTCTTGGATAGTTAAAACTTCTAATTCATTATTTAAATAGAGAACCGGTTTTGGCTCAATAAAAACTGACGAACCAGACGAAGAATAATCGGCTACAATCCCATCGATGCGTCCTCGAAACTCGGATTTAATGGGGATCACATATCTCCCCCGTCGAATGGTGTAGGTTGTATCTTGAAGATAAGGAGCTATATCCCGATTGCGTAGGCAATTTTCAATGGTGGTTCGAATTTCTACTTGAAGACGGTTCAGACGTCTTCGAATATCGCGGAGACGAGGACTGGCGGTATCGAGAATCAACCCATCAGGTGAACAGATCAATTTTATTTCCTTAATAAGAGGAGCATAGCTTTCAATAGCATCGAAAAAAACTTTGATAAGCGGATACTTCTCTTTTATTCTGGTTTCATTTTGCAGATGTTTGGTTTTTTCACATAAGAGTAAAAAATGAAAAACCTGAATGACTTGATTTAAATTGAGAGCCGATCCTGGAATGGCAATTTTTTGAAAAATTTCACGAAGGTCGGTTAATCCAGAAAGATCTAAGCTGCCGTCAAAAGTGATAAAATCAAGAAGTTGTTGGACGGTTTGCAACCTTTGGTTGATTATCTCTGGATTGGTATAGGGTTGCAATTCCATCATTTTTTCGCGAGAAACATCACAAACACAGGCAGAGCTTAACTGATGAAGTATTTTATCAAAATCAAAATTCTTCAGTATATCTTTGGATAAGTTCATCGTCACTTT
>NZ_DAOLQM010000043.1:0-11494 GCF_035418125.1 Atribacter sp.
TATGTGATCAAAAAAAGATTCTTTGGATACCTGGTATTTTACTTGACGAAAGAGCCCAAGTTCAGGAAAATAGCAAAAGCATTTTTATTGTCTCGATGAGGACAGGTAAGAGGTGAAAAAATGAATGATTTTATCGATAAAATTTTAATTTCTCAAGAAGAAATCCAGAGTCGAGTAAAACAATTGGCTCAACAAATAAGCCAAGATTATGTTGATAAGGAAATTCGTGCTATTGGGATACTTCGTGGTGCTTTTATTTTTATGTCAGATTTAATACGGAATATTTCTGTCCCTTTAAGTGTTGACTTTATGTCAATATCAAGTTATGGAGATGACAGTGAATCAGGTGGAGTAATACGGATATTAAAAGATCTGGATAAACCAATTCACAATAAACACGTTCTTATTATTGAAGATATTGTTGATACCGGTCTTACTCTGCAACATCTGAAAGATGTCCTCACTATAAGAGAACCGGCGAGCTTAAAAGTATGTGCACTCTTAGATAAGCAAGAAAGACGAATTGTTAAGAATTTAGAAGTTGAATATACCGGTTTTGTTATTCCAGACCAATTTGTGGTTGGGTATGGTTTAGATTTTGCTGAAAAATATCGTAATTATCCTTTTATTTTTGTGTTGAAGCCAAAATATTATCAAACGGTTTGATGTGTTACAATAATTTTAAAATCAGTTTATTTGAATGCATCCATATAAAGCTTTCTAAATATATTTTAGAAAATGACAAAAGGAGAATATTTATCATGTTTCTTTGTCGGATTAATCAGAGGAGGATGAAAAAATAAGTGAAACTGAATAATACCCCTGGTGGGAAATTTTACAGAAACATGGGATTTTATCTCTTGTTTCTTATCATAGTAGTTTCATTA
This sequence comes from Atribacter sp., assembly GCF_035418125.1. Taxonomy (NCBI): domain Bacteria; kingdom Pseudomonadati; phylum Atribacterota; class Atribacteria; order Atribacterales; family Atribacteraceae; genus Atribacter; species Atribacter sp. Next base: position 888 of record NZ_DAOLQM010000043.1, read on the forward strand.
GTAACCTCCTTCATGCAACAGGAAATACCACCTCAAGCTTTTACTTATACCGAGTTTATTGACTTGGTTAAAGGAAATGAGGTTGAGAGCGTTACTATTATGGATAAAAATATATTAGGCCATCTCAAAGATGGAACGAATTTTACAACCTATGCTCCTGAAGATCCTCAATTGATTGAAATCCTACGAAATCAAAATGTTAATATTGATGCCAAACCGCCTACCGAACCGTCATGGTGGTCAAGGATTCTTGGATCCCTATTGCCAACGGCATTGCTGATCATTGTTTGGATATTTTTACTTCAACAATTTCAAGGTGGTGGAAGCAAAGTAACCTCTTTTTCAAAGAGCCATGCTCGAATGGTAGATTCAGAAAAAGTGAAGGTTACCTTTGATGATGTTGCGGGTATTGAAGAGGTAAAAGAAGAATTAAGTGAAGTGGTTGATTTTCTAAAAAATCCGCGTAAATTCCAGAAATTAGGAGCTCGAATCCCCCGTGGTGTATTGTTATACGGACCACCAGGTACAGGAAAGACTCTTTTGGCCAAGGCAGTTGCTGGTGAAGCAGGAGTTCCTTTTTTTAGTATCAGTGGTTCTGATTTTGTTGAAATGTTTGTTGGAGTTGGTGCAGCACGGGTTCGAGATTTGTTTGGAAATGCCAAACGGAACGCTCCTTGTATAATTTTTGTTGATGAACTGGATGCTGTAGGACGACATCGGGGTGCTGGTTTAGGGGGAGGACACGATGAAAGGGAACAAACATTGAATCAGCTTTTGGTTGAAATGGATGGCTTTGACCCAAATCAAGGAGTTATACTGATTGCTGCCACTAACCGACCTGACATTCTCGATCCGGCTCTTCTCAGACCCGGCCGTTTCGATAGAAGGATCGCCGTACCAAGACCTGATGTATTAGGAAGAGAAGCTATCCTAAAAGTGCATACCAAAGGAAAACCCTTAGGGAAGGATATTGATCTTAAGATTTTGGCTCGAAGAACTCCAGGATTTGTTGGAGCTGACCTTGCCAACATGATGAACGAAGCAGCGCTTCTTGCAGCCCGCAAGGGGAAAGATGTAATAGAAATGTCGGATATGGAAGAATCCATTGATAAGGTCATAGCTGGACCAGAAAGGAAAAATGTCATCATTAGCGATAAGGAAAAGAAAGTTGTAGCCTATCATGAGTCTGGTCATGCCTTAGTCGCAAGATTTCTTCCCAATACAGATCCAGTACATAAAATATCCATAATTCCGCGAGGTGGTGCAGCCTTAGGTTATACTTTACAACTTCCCACCGAAGATCGGTATCTTATTAGCAAGCAGGAATTAATGACTCGTTTAGCAGTTCTTTTGGGTGGGCGAGTAGCCGAAGAAATCGTTTTTGAGGATATAACCACTGGTGCTCATGATGATTTACAAAAAGCAACTGAGATAGCCCGAGAGATGGTTTGTGAATATGGTATGAGCGACACCCTGGGACCTTTAACCTTAGGACGTCGGCATAAGGAAGTATTTTTAGGGAAGGATATTGCTGAAGACCGAAATTACAGTGAAGAAGTTGCCTTTACCATCGATAAAGAGGTCAGAAGCATTATTGACAGTGCTTATGAACAAGCTCGGAAACTAATCATTGATAATCGTGATAAACTAGATAAACTCACAGCAATTTTGTTGGAAAAGGAAGTCTTAGAGAGAGAAGAAATTGATAAAATTTTAGATATAAACGGGAATGAAATTCCTGAATTCTCGTCAGAAGAAGATAAAAATAAACAAGCTGCAGCTGAACAATTATTATCAGATTTTCCTTCGAACCAGGAAGGGAGGATTAATACAAAATGAAGAGTAATACCCTTCGGGTTGGGTTAACCGGGGTTGCCTCAGCTATTGTTGGTAAAGAAAATACCGCCGATAAGTTCGAAAAAGAAATGGTGCCGGCATTTGCAACTCCTATGTTGGTATCGCTCATGGATAACGCTGCTTTTTATGCAGTCAAGAATCATCTTTCTGATGGTTATGAAAGTGTTGGGACCCGGATCAGTATTTCTCATATTGCTGCGACTCCACCAGGTATGAAAGTAACTGCTCGGGCAACTTTGGTTGAAATTTATAGAAACCGATTAGTTTTTGAAGCCGAAGCTTTTGATGAAATCGAAAAAATTGGTGAAGGAAAATTAGAGCGATTTGTGGTTAGAAGAGACAGTTTTTTAAAGAAACTTGATCAAAAAACTCGAATGACATCAAAGTCATAGATTATGATTCAATACTTAAAAGAGCAATATAATGAAATGGTGATGTGTAAATGCGTCAATTTGCAGTATTTGGTTTAGGTATATTTGGGAAAAATATAGCATTAGCACTCTATCAACAAGGTTTTATGGTATTGGCTGTCGATATTGAAGAGGCACCGGTAAGAGACCTAGCAAGTAAGGTGAGCGAAGTTGTCCAAGCTGATACTACTGATGAAAAGGTTTTAGAGGCGCTCGGAATTAGAAATTTCGATGTTGCTATAGTCAGTATTGGAAATGACATACAATCCAGTGTCCTCACCACTTTAGCCTTGAAGGATATGGGAGTACCATTTATTGTAGCTCGAGCTATTAATGAAAATCATGGAAAAATTCTTAGCAAAGTTGGTGCTGACCGCGTTATTTTCCCGGAAAAAGATATGGCGATTAAAGTTGCCAAAACTCTGACCTTTCAAAATGCTATTCGAACTGAAGAACTTTTTCCAGGCTACAATATTGTTGAATCAAAACTTCCTGCGGTTTTGGCAAATACGACTTTGAGTAAATCACAATTAAGAAACCGATTTGGTGTTACTATTTTGGCAATCAGAAGGACAGATGAATATATCGTTTCTCCTGCCGCCAGTGAAATATTGAACAAAAATGATATCATCTATGTCCTCGGGGATGAACAACAACTAAAGAAGTTTTTCCGTGAATTAGCATCAGAACGATCTGACAATGGGGGATCTTAATGAAAGCGCAAGTTGAATGTTTTTGTTGTAATATTCGACAAACCCAAGAAGCTGTGGAAAAAGCAGGGAAAGACCAACAATTTGTTTGGCGAGTATTACAAAGAGTTTCCAAAAATTATGCTCAAGCCGATCCAGAATGGACGCCAGCTTTTATGACAACCATAGCTCATCGTATTGCACAAGAAATGGTTGGCATTGAAGATATCTTTTACGAGGAGAAAAGATATTATAATCAGATGGCCTTGGAGCTTTATCCTCAATTAAAAAAATATGTGGAACAAAGTAAAAATCGCTTAGAAACTGCATTACGAATTGCAATTGCTGGTAATATAATAGATTTGGGTGTTTACAAAGAAGTCAAAGTTAATGAAATTCTCTATCAAATAGAACATACTCCCTGGGGAATTTATGACTGGGATGATTTTCAAGCTGATTTGGAATCTTCAAAAATTCTTCTCTATATTGGTGATAATGCTGGTGAAGTCGTGTTTGACCGAGTTTTTTTAGAAGAAATAAATCAAGGGAGAAAAATTTATTTTATTGTTAAAGAAAGGCCGATTTCCAATGATGCCCTAAGGGAAGACGCTATAGAAGCTGGGATAGATAAAGTCGCAACAATTTTAACCACCGGTCAGGGTGAAATTGGGATTGACATTGAACGATCTCCTCAGAACGTACAAGAGATATGGCGTAAAGCTGATTGTATTTTATCGAAAGGACAAGGAAATTTCGAAACTCTGAGCGATCGATCAGAGGGTATCTATTTTCTTTTAAAGGCAAAGTGTGAGGCGGTATCTCGAGAACTGGGAGTAGAACAGGGAGCACTTATTTTAAAGAAAAATAAGAAATTAGAAGAGAGATAATTTCATAACGGAGTTTTCAACTATCTATCTTTATTTTCTTTACCATCTTCCTATATTGTAAATAATATTAATTATTTACCACTAGCTAAAATAATTATTAGTCATTATCATATATATAGCATTTATATAGAAAAACGGGCTTTTTGTTTGCAAAAATTAACTTTTCATGTAAAAATAGTGAAGAAGTTTTTGAATTAACATACTGGGTTAAAAAATGCCCAATCCCATACTGTCAAGGAGATCGTCAAAAGGTGACCATAACATATGTTCAAGCCTGTGGCGGGATAGTAAGGAAAATCGAAGGGCAAAACCAATATATACTCCTCATTAGAAAAAAGAACTCCCCGTTATGGACGCTTCCCAAGGGCCATCAGGAAAACGATGAGTCGGAACAAGAAACTGCAATTCGTGAAGTACAAGAAGAAACCGGCTATTGTTGTAGAATTGAAAAAAAAGCCGGTGAAATACAATTCCAATACCAAAAAAATGATCAGAACTTCTGTGAAAGAGTTAATTATTTTATCATGATACCGAAAAATAACCTAAACGCTTTTGATACTGGAGAAGTCGAAGAAGTTCACTGGGCAGAAATTAGAGAAGCTCAAAGTCTCCTTTTTTATCAAAATGAAAAAAATCTTATTCAAAATATAATCCAGAAAAAGATTTAAAATATAAATAATAACTGAGAAAGGGGGAAAATGAGAAAGTATTGAAAAAAATGTATACAGTACTTGAATTTTTCGGTAAAATATTGTAAAAGGAGGGGGAATGTTGGTTTCCCCGGGGTCACAGGGAAACGGATCCCCAAAAATAGCAGTTCAATGCGGACTAAGGAGGTAGGCAAATGGAGCTTCTCAAGATCTCTTCCAAAACAAGACCAGCAGCATTAGCGGGGGCTCTGGCAGGGGTAATAAGGGAACATGGGAAGGCAGAGATGCAGGCTGTTGGAGCAGGAGCGGTTAATCAGGCGGTAAAAGCGATAGCTATTGCTAGGGGTTATCTTGCACCAAGCGGTGTAGATCTGGTTTGTATTCCAGCCTTTGTTGATGTTAAAATTGATGACAATGAGAAAACTGCAATAAGATTCATAGTTCTTCCTGGATAGGGGAAATCAGAATTCAAATTAAAAGGAGGTAAGTGGAGGGATGAATAAACAAGAGTTAGTAAATGTATTATCTGAAAACATTAACAAAAACCGGAAAGACAAAATATCCAAAAAAGATATGGCCATGATAGTTGATAATTTATTTGATTCCATCCAGAAGGAGTTAAAAAAAGGAGGGAAAATTCAACTCGTTGGTTTTGGAACCTTTGGAGTGAAAACCAGAGCTGGGCGGAGGGGTAGAAATCCACAGACTGGAAAAGAGATTCAAATCCCTTCCACAAAGGTACCATTTTTCCGTCCTGGTAAAGTCTTAAAAGAAGTTGTAAAGTAATTTTTTTAGAATTATATTATATTGTGATCAATAAAAAAGAAGGGGCATCGCCCCTTCTTTTTTATTCGTAAAGTATAAAAATCCTTTTAATAATTGAACAAGGAGACCTCGATATGTTATGTGATTATCATATTCATACTCATCGTTGTGGTGACGCTCAAGGTAACTATGAAGAGTACATTGAAAATGCTTTGAAAGTAGGATTAACTGAAATTGGATTTTCAGGCCACTGCCCACAGTATTTTCTACCCAAAGAAGAAAGAACACGCCATTGTGCCATACCCGATGAAGAGTTAGAAATCTATGTAGAAGAAGTCGAATCCCTAAAGACTAAATATAAAGATTCAATTATAATAAAAACCGGATTAGAAGTTGATTACATTCCGGGAAAAGAAAAAGAGGCTTTATCGGTCGTAGATTTCTATAACTGGGATTACCTGCTTTTATCGGTTCATTTTTTAGACGATTGGGCTTTTGATCATCCCAAATATATTCATTATTATGAAAACAGAGATATTAATGAAATCTATCGGTCCTACTATAAGACTTTAATGCAAGGTATTGAGACTGGTTGTTATAATATTGTTGCTCATTTCGATCTGCCGAAAAAATTTCGCTATCAACCAACTGAGACTATTGTTGAAGAAGATCAAGCTATTCAGTTGTGTAAAAAATTTGATATGGTAGTTGAAGTGAACACTGCGGGATATAGAAAACCAATTGGAGAAGCCTATCCGTCAGAAAAAATATTGAGAAAATGTTTTCAAGCTCAAGTTCCTCTTTGTCTTGGTTCCGATGCGCATCGCCCTTATGAGGTAGGGAAAGAATTTGAATCGGCTTTGGATCTAATCAAAAAAGTGGGATATACTCATTTGACACAATTTAATAAAAAAAGAAAAACCTACTATCCCATAGGAAAGGAATAAAAAGACAATATCTTAGGAATTCAATTAAATGAGAGCAAAATGAGTTAGGGAGAGCTTAAAATGAGGATGATTATAACCATGATTTCGATAGTCATCATCGTACCCATCCTCTTTATAAAACTTGCCCGAGATTATCCCCAATCGAGTTTCTTTCGTAATTTTATTTGGATAGTTATTCTCATACTCATTTTCATTTTTTTATCTGCTATAGGAGGGAAAAAAAGTGATTGACCTTTTGACCTCTAACATCGACCTACCAAGAAAAACGAAAATAGTTGCCACCATAGGACCTAGCGTTTCAAATCCAGAAAATATTATGAAGTTAATTCAAGAAGGAGTAGACGTATTTCGTTTAAACTTTTCTCATGGAACTCTTGAAGAACATTTTTCTGTCCTTCAAACCATTCGAAATTATGATTCCCAACAAAAGAAATTTCATGCCGTAATTGGTGATCTTCCCGGTCCGAAACTCAGAATAGGGGAAATACAAGGAGGAGAGACAGAACTTCCTGATGGAGCAGTTATTTATATAATACATTCATCTCTTCCTGGTTCCATGCCGGTAATCACCGTAGATAATGTTGAATTATTTACTCTACTTAAACCGGGGGATATTTTTTTTATTAATGATGGTTTGGTTCGTTTAAGAATTATTTCTAATGATAATTGTACAATTTTATGTAAGGTTGAAAAAGGGGGAGTGATTTCTTCTCGTAAAGGGATCAACATCCCTTATCTTCCCGATAGTTTTCCTTCGTTGACGACTCGAGACCTTCAGATTTTGGAAGCGATCAAGGACTGGGATTTAGATTTTCTTGCCCTTTCCTTTGTTCGAGGAATCAAGGACATTCTCGCCTTACGCAATAGAATTGCTAATTTTTCAAGACCTTTTTCCATTATTGCCAAGATCGAGAAACCACAGGCTTTGAATGAAATCGATGAAATTATTGAAGCATCTGATGGAATAATGATTGCCCGGGGTGACCTCGGGGTTGAGGTACCTGTTGAATCAGTTCCATTTTGGCAGAAAAGGATAATATTTGAATCACGCTGCAGATGCAAACCAGTTATCGTAGCCACACAAATGTTAGATAGTATGATAAGAAATCCAATTCCAACCAGAGCTGAAGTGAGTGATGTTGCTGGTGCAATTTATGATGGAACCGATGCGATCATGTTGTCGGGTGAGACAGCTATAGGTGATTTTCCCATGGAATCGGTACAAACGGCAAGTAAAATTGCCCGATTTACTGAATATTACGCTGATTTCGTTCCTGATGTCCAAAAAATTATGGTCAACAATACTGATTTATCCAGCGCTATCTCTTTTGGAGCCTGGGAAATTGCCCGTAATCTTAAACTTACTGCGGTTGTGACATCAACCTATTCGGGAAGTACAGCCCGGAGAATATCCCGCTTTCGACCGAATATTCCAATACTGGCCTTTTCGCCTCAGTATCACATACTACGCCTATTAAAGCTTTCCTATGGAGTATTTCCTTTTTCAGTGGATTTATGCACTGAACCATCAAAATTAATCGAAGAAATGAAAAGGCTTACTCTTGCTTCTCGTTTTGGAAAAAAAGGCGATAAAATTATTATTACCGCTGGAGTTCCATTACAGAAATCAGGTTTCACCAATTTTCTTCAAGTAGAAGAACTTTAAAATTTAAGACAAAAATTATGAAAATTCAATTACTTTGTAGTATGATTGGTTTAAATAGACTTATTGGAAATACAAATAATTGAGGAATAGGTTCATGGATTTTGTTGCTCTACTTCGTTCATACCCAGTAATTCCTGCTCTACGTTTTGAAGGAAAAAAAACGATAGACTTAACTTTCATTCGACCTGGTGGACCTTGTTTTCTTCTCGATGGCAATATCAATACTATTCAATCAATTCTGGAAAAAATCGAAAAACATTTCTCTACATTTTTTTTACACCTCGATTTATTTTCCGGTCTTTCTCCTGATCATGATGGTTTAATCTTTTTGAAAAATTATTTCCAAGCAATCAACGGAATTATATCGACCCGTTCTCGTACTTTATCTTTAGCAAAAAAACAAGGTTTTATGACAATATTTCGAATTTTCCTTTTAGATAGCGAAAGTTTAAATACTGGATTGAAAGTTGCTTCTCAATTGTCTCCCGATGCAATTGAGATACTACCCGGAATTATATTTCCCTTCATCCAAAAACAAATTCCCATAAAAAGCCTTCCTCCAATTATTTGTGGAGGATTTATTCGAAATCATAAGGAAGTTAAAGCAATTTTACAATCCGGCGCAACAGCCATATCAACCAGCTCACCGGATTTATGGACGATAGAATAAAAGCTTTTATTATAAAAAATCTATTATTTACTTGGTAAAATAAGAAGCAAATATTCATGGTAATTAACTCAATAATATTAGTATTTTTGCAGGAGGAAATAGATGAGCTTAGTGCTGAATAGAGAATTTATATTCCTCATTGTTCAGAATAACCAATCTCTTTTAGACCAGTTAACGATCAAGTTACTTAATTGCTATCCAAAAGCTCGAATTTTTACCGCTTTAAACGAAACCATAGGTCTTGATATTGCTCAAAAGGAAAAACCCGAAATAATATTTTTAGGAATTACTAAATTTGATAATAAGCAACGGCTTTTTTGTCAATCAATCCAAAACCATGAATTAACTAAAAATATACCGATTGTAATACTCCCTTCTGAAAAGTTAAATTTCCAAACCCCACAAAAAGCTTTGGAATTTGAGATAGCTGGATTTCTTAGGTATCCCTATCATAAATATGAGTTGATTGTGCTTGTGAAAACCCTGATGAAAACAATATCCGCCCACTTTAATCAAAATATCGAGAAAAATAATGCCTTGTTTCAATATGAAAAACGCATCCATGAATTGGAAAATGAATTGAATAAAAAGAAACATTCCGAAGAAGAGTTGAAAGAAAATATTGCTAAATATTATTCTTTTTTTGAAAACAGCCTCGATGCAATGTTATTGACCCAACCTGATGGGACAATCTACGCTGCCAATCCCGAAGCTTGTAAAATTTTTGGTTGGACTGAGCAGGAAATTATTAAATTAGGAAGAAATGGTTTGGTCGATGATAAAGATCCACGGCTTCCTCTCTTGTTGAAAGAAAGGAAAGAAAAGGGAAAAGCTAAAGGTGAATTGTTGTTTATCCGAAAAGACGGAAGCTGCTTTCCAGCCGAATTGGCATCAGCTCTATTTTATAATTCCCACCATCAAGAGAGAACCATCGTCATCGTTCGGGATATAACTGAACGCAAAAAGTTTGAGGAAGCCTTAAAAAAGAGCGAAGAAAAATTCCGTCTAATTGCGGAAAATACTGGAGACAACATCACTGTTTTGGATCTTAATTTAAATCTTACCTATGTCAGTCCCTCAATAATGAAGATTCGTGGTTATTCTACTGAAGAAGCCATTCATCAGACTTTAGATCAAATTTTTACTCCTGAATCATTCAAAAAAATAATGCAAATTTTTAAAGTACAAATGGCCTTAGAAGCTAGTGGAAGTGCCGATCCCAAAAGAACCATAAGTTTAGAAGCCGAAGAATACCATAAAAATGGATCGACTATTTGGGTTGAGAATACTATGTCTTTTTTGAGAGATGATAATCAAAAACCCATTGGTATTATTGCGACAACTCGTGATATAACCAAAAGAAAGCAAGCTGAACAGGCATTGAGGGAAAGTGAAGCTTATATCAAAACCATCTTAGACAATCTTCCAATTGGGGTGGCAGTCAATCTTCTTGATTCGAAGGTTTTATTTCATTATATGAATGATAACTTTCCGAAACTTTATCAAACTACACGGGAAGCTATAGAAAAACCGAATTCTTTCTGGGAAGCAGTATACGAAGATCCGGAATTTCGAGAAAAAATAAAAAAGAAAGTAATAAAGGATTGTGCCAGTAATGACCCGCAACGCATGCAATGGAATGACGTTCCTATTGTTCGTCGGGGACAAGAAATAAGATTTATAAATGCCAAAAACACTCCTATTCCAGGGAGACAACTCATAATATCGACCGTTATGGATGTAACCGAACGTAAACGAGCAGAATTAGCCTTGGAAATGAGCAATAAAAAATTACGGAACACATTAGAATCAATGGTTGAAACTATAGCAGAAATTGTAGAAACTAGGGATTATTATACTGCTGGTCATCAGAGAAGAGTAGCTCATCTCGCCCGAGCGATTGCATTTGAATTAGGTTTAGGAATTGATCGGGTTTCTGGCCTTTTTATGGCGAGCGCTATTCATGACATAGGAAAAATAGCAGTGCCAATAGAAATCCTCATTAAACCAACAAAATTGTCTGATTTAGAATTTGGTCTAATAAAAACCCATCCCCAAGCCGGCTA
>NZ_DAOLQM010000044.1:0-11286 GCF_035418125.1 Atribacter sp.
TCGGCATGGTAATGCCAGTTGTATCAGCTTCCTGAAAAGCATCTTTTCCAATAAGACGGGTAGGCACTTGTCCGGTAATAGCAACGATAGGAATCGAGTCCATATAGGCATTGGCTAAGCCTGTGACCAGATTAGTAGCTCCTGGTCCAGAAGTTGCCATGCAAACACCTACTTTACCAGTGGTCCGGGCATAGCCATCGGCAGCATGAACCGCTCCTTGTTCATGACGCACTAAGATATGTTTTATATCAGAAAATTCATAAAGGGCATCATAGATATCAATTACTTGACCTCCAGGATAGCCAAATACGGTAGTAACTCCCTCTTTTTTCAAGAGTTCGATTAAAATTTGAGCACCCTTCATTTTCAATGCATTCACCTCACAATCACTTCATAGCCGCCCCTTGGTTCGTGGGCAGGGCTCTTTCAATATAGCGGCCGAGAAGGCCGTGGGTATATTTGGGTGGTGGGAGAACCAATTGTTCTTGACGTTTTTGTTTCTCTTCATCATTTATAAATAATTCTAATTTTCTAGATGGAATATCGATGAGAATTTCGTCACCGTCCTTGACCAGTGCAATCGGTCCCCGGTCATAGGCCTCAGGGGCAATATGGCCAATGCAGGGTCCTCGAGTTCCGCCGGAAAAACGACCATCGGTAACCAAGGCGACATCATGGCTTAAGCCCATTCCAACTATGGCCGAGGTTGGAGCCAACATCTCTCTCATCCCTGGACCTCCCTTTGGTCCTTCGTAGCGGATCACGATTACGCTCCCTTTCGAGATTTTCCCTTTAGTAATTTTTTCCATAGCCTCTTCTTCGCTATTAAAACAGACTGCTTTGCCTCGAAAAATTTTCATATCTTGACTAACACCAGATTGTTTAACAACCGCTCCTTCAGGAGCTAAGGAACCCCTTAGAATTGCAATGCCACCCTCTTGGGAATGAGGATTTTCCCGAGGTCGAATAACCTCATGGTCAACATACTGGACAGAGTCTTGTATTTCTCTAACCGAAACGCCACTCACTGTAGGATTATCTTCAATTAAATCTCCGAGAATTTTTTCAACGGCAGGAATCCCTCCAGCAAAGTGAAGATCTTCCATAAACAGTTCACCCGCAGGACGAAGGAGTACTAAATGGGGAACCTTCAAAGAAAGCTGGTTAAAAATGTCAAGATTGATTTCATTCAAACCTAACTCATTGGCCAAAGCTAATAAATGAAGGACGGTGTTAGTAGAACCACCCAAAGCTAAATCCATTGTTATAGCATTTCTAAGTGATGCAGAGTTGAGAATCATCCGTGGGGTTAAATTTTGCTTTATCAATTGAACAATTTGTTTGCCGCTTTCATAACTAATTCTTCGTTTTTCTGCTAATACCGCTGGTGCAGTTCCACAACCAGGTAGACTCATTCCCATGGTTTCAGTCAGACATGCCATGGTATTAGCAGTATAAAGTCCCTGACAAGATCCTCCACCGGGACAAGCTTCAGCTTCTAAGGCATTTAATTCTTTTTCACTCAATAGACCGGCATGATATTTTCCAACTGCTTCAAAGGTGTCTCGAACAAAGGAAAGCTTTCTTCCTTGGTAACGACCGGAAAGCATAGGTCCAGCTGTTACAACTAAAGCAGGTATGTTTAAGCGAGCTGCTGCTATAAGCATTCCTGGAGTAATTTTATCGCAGTTGGTGAGTAGTACTAAACCATCAAGGGCATGTCCCGTGGCAACTGCCTCAATGCTATCAGCAACTACATCGCGGCTGGGTAAAGAATACCGCATGCCTTCATGACCCATAGAAATGCCATCACATATTCCTGGAATTCCAAAAATAAATGGAGTTCCTCCTCCTGCTTCAATGCCTCTTTCGATAAAGCGCTCTAATTCACGCATATGGATATGTCCAGGAACTAAATCAGAATAGGAACTGGCTATTCCAACAAAAGGTCTTTCCATTGCAGAGCGTGATATTCCAGTAGAAAATAGCAAGGAACGATGCGGACAACGATCGGGTCCGTTTTTAACTAATTCACTTTTCATAAAATTCCTCCTTCATGATTTATTGTGGCAATCTATAAAGACTTAGAATAATAGTAGAAGTCAGGATAACAAAAAACCCCTCGTCCTCACAGGGACGAGGGGTTCTAAGAACTTCCCCGCGGTACCACCCGATTTGCCAACATATCAGCCAACTCATTACAGGTACGGGTAATTTTACCTATACCATCCTCTATAACGGGAGTTCCCGACCCGGCTTAATAGATACTCGTTCAGCCTGTAACTCCAGGGTGAGTTTCGGTATTTAAGCGGGTGCTTACTTTCAGCAAGTGGTAAGCTCTCTGTGACCCCTTCGATACCTACTGAGCCCCTTCATAGTTTTTAACAGCCCGATTATTATTGAAAAGATTCCAGGCCACACTATAAAAGTAGCAGAAATATACCACACTCAAACTAAAATTGCAAGAAAACATAAAAAATTTAATAAAACAAAAGAAGATAGATAGTTCCTTCTCTCTTGGTGGGAAGAGGCGAGGATACCGGTGAAATAAAATATTTACTATTCATTACTCATAATTCGCTTCTCACTGTATTTTCAAAACAGATATTTAAATATTTTTCCTTTATTTACCCAAGGAAATTTCTTTTTAAAAAGCTCCAGTATATATTGAAGTTCTGGATAATAAGAATTATAATTGTTGATGAGAATGATTATCATTATAAGTTGGTTGAGAGATGTTTTATAAAGAATGGCAAAAGACTTTATGGAAAAATAAAATAAAACTCACTTCCTGTCGACAAGCCATAATTAGGGTATTTGAAGAAAATCGAAAGCATCTTTCTGCTGAAGAAGTTCATGAATATCTTAAAAAAGGGGACCAAAAAGCAGGGATAGCTACAGTTTATCGTAATCTTGATTTGTTAACCAGAATTGGAATTTTACATCGAGTTAATTTTGGGGACGGTAAAGATCATTTTGAAATTACCCATAAACCCATTCATCACCATCATTTGGTCTGTAACAAATGTGGGAAAGTGGTTGATTATAGTGAGATTATGGGAGAAAGTGAGTTTGTTTCTTATCTAGAAAAAGAATTAACCAATCGATATGAATTTAAAATTGAGTCTCACCAAATTTATTTTTATGGACTCTGTGATAAATGTCGACGAGATTTAATTAAAGGGGATGGTTTTTTTGATCCTAAAACGAAGCATAGCTCCTAAATCAGCTGATTCAAATTATTCCTTAATTGACATGCTTCCTGGTCAAATCGGAACAATAACTGAGATTGATCATGGCCATGGGTTGGTGAGAAAACTTTGTTCAATGGGCATAGTACCCGGGAAAAAAATAATGAAAGTAAGCCAAATTTTAGTTGGTGGACCAATTGTAATTCGTATTGATGATCATGACCTTGCCTTGGGGCGTGGGATTGCAAGTCGGATTAAAGTTAGAATGGAAATATGAAAAAAGTTGTCTTAGCAGGGAACCCAAATGTCGGGAAAAGCGTTTTTTTTACCCGATTAAGCGGTATATATGCGGTTTCATCAAATTATCCTGGAACAACAGTTGAAATTTCTCGGAGTCAAATAAGTCGCGATGGAGTAAAATTTGAGTTGATTGATGCTCCTGGAACATACGCTTTGGAAGCCGATGCGGAAGCGGAAAAAATTGCCGGAAAGCTGATTGATGAAGCTGATATAGTTGTTAATGTAATTGATGCTGGTAACCTCGAGCGAAACCTTTACCTTACTTTTGAGCTTTTAGAAAAAAAGAAACCGATGGTGATTGCTCTTAATATGTGGGATGAGGTTCAGCGAAGGGGAGTCAGAATAGACATCCAAGCTCTTTCGCATATTTTAGGCATACCGGTTATTCCAGTAGTTGCTACTACTGGAGAAGGCATGAAGAAGCTCATTCAGACTCTTGACCATGCTCGAGTACCAATTATTGTGCCGAGTTCACACCAGGAACGTTGGCATGAAATTGGTCAAGTTATTCAAGCTGTGCAATCTTTTTCTTACCACAAGCCTACCTGGGTTGATCGTTTAAAGGAAGCCACCCTGTTACCGGTCAGTGGATTTCTCATTGGTTTAGGGGTTTTATATGGAGTATTTTGGGTAGTTCGGTTTATTGGTGAAGGACTGATCAACTATATTCTTGACCCACTTTTTTATCGATTTTACTATCCTCTCTTATTGGGTCTTGATAGGCATTTATCTTTTTCTCCTTTTTTAAGAACTATTTTAATCGGACATCTGGTTGACGGAAAAATCGATTTTGAACAATCACTCGGCTTGCTTTCTACGGGAATATACGTTGAATTGGGAGTTGTTCTTCCCTATATTATTTCCTTTTATTTTATTCTCGGGTTATTGGAAGATACCGGATACCTTCCTCGTTTAGCGGTTTTGTTGGATGGATTTTTTCACCGAATTGGTTTACACGGTTATGCCATAGTTCCTACTTTGTTAGGTATGGGATGCAATGTACCAGGAATAATGTCTACTAGAATATTAGAAAGCAAAACCGAACGATTTATAATATCAGTTTTGATTTCGATTGCTGTTCCCTGTGCTTCACAACAAGCCTTGATTTTTGGGGTTTTGGGGAAACACGGCACCATGCCGGTCATGTTGGTTTATTTCATCCTTCTCTTAGTATGGATTATCTTGGGGGTTATTTTAAAATACGCTGTAAAAGGATATCGTCCAGCTCTTGTTCTGGAAATACCTCCTTACCGTTTCCCCTATTGGAAAACTCTTCTTCCTAAATTGTGGCTTCGAGTGAAAGGGTTTTTAAAAGAAGCTCTTCCGATCGTTTCTTTGGGAATTCTGGCGGTTAATCTTCTATTTATGACCAATCTTTTCCCCTATATTGCGCAAGCTATCGGTCCTTTTTTCCAAAAATATTTAGGTCTTCCCAGTGAGGTTTCCTTGGTATTGGTGCTTGGTTTTCTTCGGAAAGATATAGCCATGGGCTTGCTCGCTCCCTTACAACTCACAGTAAAACAATTGGTCATCTCTTCGGTGATATTAGCTATGTTTTTTCCCTGTGTGGCAACTTTTATGGTAATTTTAAAAGAACTTGGAGTGAAAAAACTGATTCAAGGTACTATAATTATGCTTTTTGCATCTATTCTTACTGGATTAATCTTGAATTTGGTTTTATAATTTGACAACAATGAAAAGAATAAGATTTATCTTTACTTCCCCTTTATTGAGTCTCAAGTAAAGATTGAAAATTTTGAGAATAGAAGGGGTTGTTTAATGTGAGTGAAGAATTCATTCTTGTTTTGCAGCAGTTTTCTAATCCGGTTTTAGATGTTCTCTTTCGGTTTTTTTCCTTTTTAGGATCGGAATTATTTTACTTGTTTTTTCTCTCTTTCGTCTATTTATGCTTGAACAAGAAGATGGCCATCCAACTTGGTATTGTAATATTTTTTTCAATGTATATTAATTTTACTTTAAAGGAATTTTTCAATCTTCCTCGTCCTCAACACCCAGGACTACGGATTTTAGAAAATCCCGAAGGAAAATCTTTTCCTAGTGGCCATGCTCAATCGGTTGCAACTGTTACCTTTTTTTTAGCTTGGTCCTATCCCAAGAATATTTATTTCCTTTTAGCGATTATTATTAGCTCTTTTGTTGCGATTTCTCGGATTTACTTAGGGGTTCACTATCCACGTGATGTTATTGTTGGTGCAGTTTTAGGATTTATAATCGCTCTTTTTTTCTGGTATTTATTTCATCGGTTTGAGAGATTAAAGTTGAAATTTATGCCAGCAAGAGCCATTTTCTTGAGCTTGCTGGTGGGAGGGTTACTCTACCATTTTTCTTTCGACCCTTTATCAGCCCGGGTTGCCGGATCCCTTGGTGGAATTTTTTGTGGAACAATTCTCGAAAAAACTCTAATCAATTTTGTTTTACCATTGAACTTTAAGACTCGCTTAGCGCATTATGGATTAGGTATGGTTATGGTGATTGTTCTTTACCTTGGAATGAAAGTCGTTTTTCCGGTCTCGCTCTGGGCTTATTTTTTGCGATACTTTATTCTTAATTTTTGGATTGTTTTCATCACACCTTTGATTTTTTATAAGGTTTTGAAAAATAAGAAAAATTAAATCATTGTAACGATAAGGATTATATGAAAATCGAGGTAATAAAATCAAAGCTTAAGAAAAATGTTTTCAGCTGCATTCTAAGTTTGTATGGTTTTTATTAAACCTATCTTATAAACTATACCTGGATATCGACCCACAACTAAAGATTAAAAAACAATTTAAAAAAGAGAAAAAAGGTAGATTGCTTTTATTTTCCCGATCATCCAATATCATGAAGTAGCATGAAGGCCTATCCTGAAAATCCACGGGCATGATAAATCAAGCACCTACCAAAGAATATAAAATTGTAGGGGCACAATGTATTGTGCCCATTCTTTAATTAATGTAGCGGCATGCCATGATGTCGAATCCTTGGTTTTCATTTTCATATGGTGCCACAAAAGTGGCATGAAGGCCTATCCTGTAAATACAAAAATGAGTGAAAAGTGATCAAATAAAAATGAGAAATGCCCACCCCCCATTAATGGGTGAATGAATTGATACAATTGTTTTATTCAACTCAATACCACAACACGGCGAAATTCAGCTCCCAAGGGGAGGTGGGCGCCGTTCTATTTTGGATGGTTATCCTGAGAATTAGAAATAGAAATATTAATAAAAGAAGAGGTTGCCATGTCGCTATGCTCCTGGTAAAGACGGTTTTAAGAAAAGTATTTTTATTATCATCTGGTGCTGTAAAGCGGTAAGAGGATCTATCAAAAATTAAAGGAGGAATAGAAAAGTGAATTCAGTTGAAAAAATTGAAAGTGAACTTGATAATTTTAATTTTTCTGATAGAAAAAGAGCATTTTTAGAACTTAAGGCGCTGGCTGATCAGAAAAAGATTCTATTGCCCGATCCTTCCCCAAAAGTAAACCTCCATTTTCATACCTTTTTTTCCTTTAACGCTTATGGTTATTCCCCTTTGCATATTATCTGGCGGGCTCGAAAAGAAGGATTGTCAATGGCTGGCAGTGTTGATTTTGATGTTTTGGATGCAATGGAAGAATTCCTTTGGGGTGGGTTTGAAGTAAATTTACCAGTATCTAGTGGTATTGAAACTCGAGTGTATCTCCCTGAGTTTCACGATCGGGAATTGAGTTCTCCCAAAGAACCTGGAGTGGCTTATTTCATGGGAAATGGTTTTACTCGACTTCCTGAATCAGAGACAAAAACGGGTAAAACCTTGAGATATTTAAAAGAAACCGCCCAAAAAAGAAACAGAAGTGTTTTAAAAAGGGTGAATTCATACTTGCAACCGGTTGCGATTGACCTGGAAAAAGATGTTCTTCCGTTAACACCATCAGGAAATCCAACCGAGCGCCATTTAGTTATGGCCTATGCCATCAAGGCAGATCAAATATTTTCCGACCGGATAGAACAAGTAAAATTCTGGTCGGAAAAATTAGATATCTCCCCAGAGAAGGTTGAAAATTTTTTGAACCATAAACCTGATTTTTATGATTTTATTCGATCTAAATTAATGAAACATGGAGGTGTCGGATACGTCAAACCCGATGTGGGCGACTTTCCGACTCTCGAGCAGGTAACTGATATGATACTGGATTTGGGAGCGATTCCATCATTTTCTTGGCTTGATGGCACTCGAAGTGGAGAAAAAGATCCAAAAGAATTACTGGATTTCTGTGAAGCGAAAGGTATAGAAACTTTATTTATCGTTCCTGATCGAAATTGGGACCTCCCCGATAAAGAAGAAAGCCACTTAAAGCTTGCCAAGCTCTATGAAATTGTTGAAGAAGCGAAACGGAGAGAAATTCCCATTTTTGTAGGGACAGAATTGAATAAATTTGGTCAAAAATTTGTAGATGAATTCGAATCTCCAGCGCTAACTCCACTGACACCATATTTCATTAGAAGCGCTTGGATGCTTTGGGGCCATATTATTATGGAAAAATCTTCAAAGCGTGGATATACCAGCGAATGGGCAAAAAAGACTTTTCAAGATCGGAAAGTAAGAAATCGATTCTACTATCAAGTTGGTCAAACCGTGCCCGCAGATAGATACCAATTAGAACAAATAGGATCACTTTCATCTGAGGAATTGATAAAACGATGGGCATGATTTTGGTTGTGACTCCCAATCCATGCATTGATAAAACTCTTTTTGTTGAAAGTATTATTCCGAAACCAAAAATTAAGGTGGAAAAAGTTAAAGAAATTGCCGGTGGGAAAGGTTCAAATGTGAGTCGAGTATTGCGTCAGCTCGGCGTTGAAGTTGGGCATTTCGTTCTTTTAGGGGGATATACTGGACAAAGAGTAAAAAGCTTAATAGAGTTAGATGGAGTCTCGGTTTATCCTGCTTGGATTTCTCAATTAACCCGGGTTGTTACGACTATTGTTGATCGAAGCTGGCAACAAGTTGCGTATTTTGAGCCAGGACCGGTTATTTCCCCCCAGGAAATGAATCAAGTATTGTTGACCTTTGAAAAGATTATTCCATCAGTGGAGTTAATTGTGTTTTGTGGGAGTGTTTCTGACCAAAACACTCAAACTATTTATTATCGAATGATTCAGATTGCAAAAAAAAATAGGATAAAAACCATCATCGACAGCCGTGGGGTACCCTTGATTGAAGCCTTAAAAGCCCAGCCTTGGATGGTGAAAATGAATCGTGAAGAAGCGGAAGAAACCTGGGAGAAAAAAATTAATTGTGGCGATGACTTAAACAAATTTTATGAATTTCTCAATAGCAAGGGAGTTGAATATCTAATTCTCACCCTGGGAGAAAAGGGGGCTTGGTTTCGAGGAGAAAGAGTGTCTTGGTCAGGTTATCCCCCAAAAGTGGCCTCAATTAACCCAGTTGGGTCCGGAGATTCTTTTTTAGCAGCATTCATATTTGGTCTTATAAATGGGAAAAAATGGAATGAATGCTTAGGTTTGGGTATTGCCGCAGGAGCTGCTAACGCTCAGACCTGGGATGCTGGTGCGATAACCTGGAATGATATCCAACTTCTTCTGCTCGAAGTGAGAGTTGAAACTGGAAACATTTTTTAGGCAAGGGATCTCATCCTTCATCATTGAATAACAAATTGAAAAAGATGTTCTTGTCTGAATATATTAATTTCTTTTCCTGATCACAAGAGAAGGTTGGAGCAAACCTCAACATTGCTTTGGGATTGATAAATTAAAAAATTTTCTTTTTAAAACGAAACTTTTTAAGGTTTTGCATAATATTATATAAGTATAGAAAAAACGAACCACCTTACGATAATAAATGGGATAAAAGATTTTAAAAAAGATTGAAACAGCAGTTTTAGATTAATTTATTAAAAGTATAAAGAGTCTTTCCCCTCCTTGCATTTATGGGGGGCCGACACTATAATCGGCCCCCCATAAATGTTTTTAAACTGGTTTAAAGCACTTTTTGAATTATTTGGTTTAAGTCAACCAGCTGGAAAGCATGGAGATATTTATCCATGCTTTTTTCTATAGCTGAAATAACAATAATTTCCGCCTGGTAACCATTTTTTATTAAGTTTTGATACAAACATAATCGAGATTTTACGACTTCTGGTAATGACCAGATATAACGACACCCAGTTTTGGTTAACCAGGCTCTCCTTTCGGGAGTTAGCGAGAAAAAATCAGTTCCTATTTCTTCGGTTAAGAGCCATTTTTTCCAACGACCACTTTGGTAGACTGCTTGTTCTAAACTTTCCATTAATTTGGATAATTTAGCAATAGCTCCTTGTCTATTCAAGCGGATTTCAATATTTTCACATTCGAGGAGGGAGTTGTATTCTTCTTCGGTAAATTCAGGACCAACATTTGCACCGCCCATACCTGATAGAGGGTAGTCAATGGGATTTTCAACATAATCAGTATAATGGCCTTTGATAAATGATCCGTAGATTTTAGCTATTTGAACTAATTGTCGGGCTACCTGAGGATCAAAAGTTGTGGTATGAAGATCAGTCCCGACTTTTCCCACGACAAAAATTGGCCACACATCCGATAAACCCCGATTTTGAAGCTGAGTCTTTAAGCCCTTAAGAAAACTTTCAAAAACTGACAAGTCGGCTAACCCCCCATGCACTTCTTCAGTTCCTACTTCATAGGATATTGGGGGAAATTGGTGGCGTCGACGGAAAACCTCAGCGTGTTCAATTAATTCTACTGTTCTGGTAATCACGGTATCGATAGGTATAACTGAACCAGCGGGTAGAGTTTTGTCTACTGTAGGATCTACATGGATGAGGTCATACCCAGCTTCAATAGCAGCCTCGAATGATTTTTTTATCCATTCCATGCATTTTTTTAGAGGCCAGTGTTCTTGACTTTGTACATCTTTAAGCCAAGGACCGCCATGATCGATAGCAATAATGATTGGTCCATTGTAATTAATAGCTTCTGCCTCAAGCTTTACCATTTTTACAAATTCAAACTGATTCATCCCGGTATATCCGCCGTCTAAGTCAACTTGATTGAGAGTAGCGGCAAATTTTATCGGAGCATTAGCCCTTTGGGCTGATCTTAGGGCGGCTTTTATAACAGTTTCAGAATTAGGACAAGCAGCAAATAGCGTCCTTGGAATATTCTCAAAACCGCTTAATTCCATCATTTTTCTCATCAATAGATCACAGGTTGGTATGCCAAGCTTTTTTGCTTGTTCACGGATCTGACTATTGTCGATAGATTTTCGTTCTAGCATAAATATCCTCCCTTTCTATAATTAACAATTAAATTCTAAAAGAGTTAAACATTTTTAAAACAATTGGTTCTATTGGTTAGTTTATCATTCAATTTGGATCATTGTGCGGATAAAACAATATCTTCTTAATACACTGAACAGAATATCTGTTTAATTTCTTTTTTACAAAGAAGGAAAACAGGTAACGAGTTGATTTTTTTATAAAGATACTGGAAATTATAAGATTAGTTTATATAAATAAGCAAAGCATTGGAGATTGATAAAAACAGTTAATGGTTTAATAAAAGACATCCGAACTCTGGTGTATAATAATCGAATAATTTCTATCGTAGCAATTTTAATTTTTTAGCAACAATAGTATAATAAACTAAGTGTATCGAATAACTAATAAAGGTATGGTAATAAGCCATGTGGAACTACACTGAAAAAGTTAAAGATCACTTTCTTCACCCACGTAATGTTGGAGAAATTGAAAATCCTGATGCCGTGGGTATTATTGGGAATATTGTTT
>NZ_DAOLQM010000045.1:0-11172 GCF_035418125.1 Atribacter sp.
GAACAGGTAGTTCGAGCTACCTTAGAATCCATGGCTTATCAAACTCGGGATGTATTAGAAGCCATGGTCAAAGATTTAAAAAAACCCTTAGATTCCTTACGGGTTGATGGGGGTGCTGTAAAAAATAATTTCCTAATGCAATTCCAAGCAGATATTTTAGGAGTTCCAGTAATAAGACCAGTCGTCACCGAAATGGCAGCTTTAGGAGCAGCTTATCTTACTGGTCTTGGAGTTGGTTTTTGGAAAAATCGGGAAGAAATATCTGCTATGTGGAAGATGGATAGAGTTTTTGAGCCAGAAATGGATGTAAGTCAGAGAGAAGAACTTTATCACGGTTGGAAAAAAGCAGTAGAGCGATCTCTGCATTGGGCTGAATAGTTACATATTAAATTATTATGATTAATTTAAACAATTTTTAAGCTATTTATAGGTCTTGTCCTTTTCATAAGGGTTTTGTGGTTCCATCCGATTTCGTTTGATATTTTGTAAGGAGGTGAATTATGGCTTTTCAGGGTGAGGTTATCATTAGGAAAGAAATGTTCCATTATAAAGAGATGGAATTGGTGAAAGGGAAGGCTTTAAAAGCCTCACTTTTTATTTTTGAAAGTGGAATTCATGCCGTAAAATTAGAAAATGAGTTGGGATATATAACTGTTTTACCGTATAAGGGACATCAAATCTGGGACGCGGTTTTTTATGGGCGAAGTATAAAAATGCTTTCAAAATTTGATGAACCAAAAAATGTTGAATCAATAGCCAATACCTACGGATGTTTTATGTACCATTGTGGAGCCTTAAGAACCGGAAATCCAGGAAAAGAAGACACCCATCCACTTCATGGTGAGCTCCCTTACGCAAATTTTGACCATCCCCGGTTACTTTTTGGTGAAGACGAAAAAGGTTTTTATTTAGCAATTACCGGAGAATTCCAATACAATGATGCCTTTACCTCAAGCTACTATCGAGCCTATCCAATTGTTAAGATTCATAGTCAATCATCCCTGTTAGATATTATTATTCAAATCGATAATCTTTCTGAGTATCCTATGGAGCATATGTATATGACCCATATCAATTTCCGACCCATCGATTACGGGAAAATGATACAACCAGTTTCGTGGAGTCCAGAATTTATTAAACTTCGGGAAAGTACTCCAGCTCATTCGAAGGACATTCCTTTAAGTGAAGAATATATTCAGTTTGTGAATACTATTAAAACCAATCCTGAACGCATGCAAACCATACTTCCTGAAGATCCTTATTTTCCAGAATTGGTTATTTATCTTAAATCTCCCAAAACCGATGATCAGGGATGGACACATTTTTTACAAGTTCATCCTAATGGTTCAGGAGATTATGTTTCCTACCGACCGGATCAGCTTGACCATGCAACCCGTTGGATTATACGGAACCGGGATCGAGAAGCCTACGGATTTTTATTGCCGGGAACTTGTGATCCAGAAGGATACACTCATGAAAAAGCAGCTGGTAATGTGAGAATCATTCCTGAGAAAAGTTCGGTAAAATACCATATCATTACTGGGGCGCTTGATCCAAATCGAACCAAAGAAATGCAGGAAAAGATAGAAAAGCTATAAGGGAATAAAAATTGCCATCAAATAATTACTTATATATTTATTTTTTATGTTTATTTCATTCAGTATGGGGAAAACTATATTAACATAATAATTAAAAGAATTTGATCATTGTAATGCATCATATTTATAAAGTAAACTAAACGTTAATTTACCGAAATAAAAACTTTAAATAATTTAATCAAAGATTCAGTAATAAGAAATTTTATAATTAATAATACTTATAAATTTAAATCAAAATTCATTGACATAAAAAGGGAGATATTTAAACTTAAATAAAAGAAATGA
Source organism: Atribacter sp. (assembly GCF_035418125.1). Lineage (NCBI taxonomy): Bacteria > Pseudomonadati > Atribacterota > Atribacteria > Atribacterales > Atribacteraceae > Atribacter > Atribacter sp. The sequence goes on from NZ_DAOLQM010000045.1 coordinate 1,884, forward strand.
TAATGAATAAGGAAAGGATGATTAAAATGCACTATGGTGTTTTTGGTTTGTTGTTTTTTCCAAAATTTACACAAGAAAGAATATCGGTATTAGAAAAAGTTAAAAAACTTGGCTACGAAGGAATTGAAATTTCTTTAAGCGAAGATTATTTATCTTCTAATTTATCCAATGAAATTGTCAAAGAAGCACAAAAATTGGATGTTAAATGTTTGTGTTCTACATCACTGGATGAAAAAACCGATATTACATCAAACGATAAAGCCATTAGGGAAAACGGAATTACTTTTCTAAAAAAGTGCGTTGAAGAAGCTGCAAAACTTGGTAGTGATGTTATCGGAGGGGTTATATATGCACCTTGGGGATTAAGCAATAAAAAAGGGAGAACTCGAGAAGAATGGGAAATTTGCAAGGAAAGTTTATTCAAAGTTGCAGAATTTGCTAAAGATTATAAAGTATTTCTTGCTCTTGAACCGGTCAACCGTTTTGAATCCCATTTTCTAAACACTGCTGAAGAAGCGAAAACTCTTATAAATGAAATTAACCATCCTCAATTGAAAATTCATTTAGATACTTTCCAAATGAATGTTGAAGAAAATCATTTATATGATGCCATCAAAACAGCTGGCGATTTACTTTTCCACTTTCATTGTTGTGCAAGTAATAGAGGAATTCCTGGTAATGGTCACATCGAATGGGACGAGGTATTTCAAGGTTTGAAAGAAATTGGTTATAAAAGGTGGTTAGTTGTTGAATCGTTTACGCCCGATATTATGAAGGAAGAGTTTGGTCGTCAGGTTGCGATCTGGAGAGAAATTGCTGAACCTGAGGATATTGCCAAAAAGGGTTTGGATTTTTTGAAAAGCGTAGAGAAGAAAATTTTTGTTTAGAAAAGAGGTGATGATAATAGATAAAATAAAACTCTATTCAAATGAATAGGATTTTTTGTATTTATTAATACTAAAAAGGGAGGAAGAAAAATGAAGAAGAGCTTGTTTATTGTAACTATTTTACTATTAACAGTGTTTGTTGTCAGTTTAGGTTTAGCACAGGCAAAAGAATATAAGTATGTGATCGTACCGAAGATAGTTCACCCTTGGTTTGATAAAGTTAACCAAGGAGCACAGGAAATGGCCGAGTTTCTTGAAAAAATAACTGGAGATACCTTTGTCATAGATTATAGGGCTCCAGCAACCGCAAGTGTCGTGGAACAAAACAGAATACTCGAACAAGCAGCAGCGACTGAACCAGCAGGTATTACTTTGGACCTTCTTGATGCTGAGGGGAATAGGCCAGTTTTAGAGGCAATTCTCGCCCGTGGGATTCCCATTGTAGTATTTGATTCCTATGCTCCAGAAGGCATGGGTCTTACCACGGTTAATAATGATTTTGTAGCCCAACAGATTGGAGCCTGCCAGAGACTCGTGGATTTGATGAAAGCTAAAGAAAAGAAGGATGTTTATAAAGTAGCTCTCATTGAAGGAGTTCCTACTGCACCCAATCATAAGAAACGTTTTGAAACTTCAAAAGAGTTTTTTTCCAAGCTACCAGAGATAGAAATTGTAGCCGAAGGTGTTGATAACGATAGCATTGAACAAGCTCAGAAGCAAGCAGCTGCAATCATTGCTGCCCACCCTGATCTTGATGGTATGATAGCCCATAATGCAGCTGGACCAATAGGAGTCGGTCTTGCCATTAAAGAGGCTGGAAAAGTTGGAGAAATCATCCATGTCGGCCTGGATGATTTAGACCAACTGATTGTTTTGATAAAAGAAGGCGTTGTGGAATCTTCATATAGTACCAAACCCAAAATGCAAGGTGCGTATGCAGTTCTTTGTATGTGGTTACAGAACCAAGGAATTGCTACGCCAATGTTAGTTGATACTGGTTTTGTTGTAATAACCAAAGACATGATTCCTGATGATGTAAAGGAATATAAAGGATACTAAAAGGAACTAATTATTGTATCACCCATAAAAAGTTGCTCTTTTTAGGTTCAACTTTTTATGGGTGGTTTTTAATAAAAATGGATGAGGACAGGAAGAAAAAATGGATTATATCTTAGAAGCAACCGGTATTACCAAAATTTTTCCAGGGGTAGTAGCTCTCAATGAAGTCGATTTCGCTTGTAAAAAAGGAACAGTCCATTGTATTGTAGGAGAGAATGGAGCTGGTAAAAGTACTTTTGTAAAAGTTTTAACTGGTATTTATCATCCTGAAAAAGGAAATGTAAAAATTGAAGATAAAAGTATCTTTGAGAACCCCGAAATTATTAATAAGGTTGCTTATGTTCCTCAAGAATTACAATTATTTGAATATATGACGGTAGGAGAAAATTTATTATTACCTTTTAAAAGGAAAGGGTTAAATCGATTTTATTCGAGTAAAAGTAAAATATTTAAAATGGCAGCCCCTCTCTTAGAAAAATTCCACGTTGCTGAAAAAGCTGAGACTAGCGTAAATGATATTTCTCCTTCGAGTAAACAATTATTGCAAATAGCTCGTGCGCTAATCATCGAAGACTGTGAGATTATAATCCTTGATGAGCCAACAACCAGTTTGACCATTGAAGATACCAAGCGTCTATTTCAAGTAGTAAACCAACTCAAGAAAGAGGGGAAAGCAATAATATATATATCTCATAAGCTTGAAGAAGTATTTGCTATAGGTGATGAAATAACCGTTCTCAGAGATGGGAAAAAAGTTGGTTATTCAAAGGCTTCAGATGTTGATAGAAACTGGATAATAAAAATGATGTCGGGGAAAGAAATTGATGAAAGAATTATCTTCCGTCCTACTAAGAATCAAGGAGAACTTATATTAGAAGTAAAAAATCTAACCGGTAAAGGGTTTTTAAATATTAATTTTGAACTACATCGAGGAGAAATACTGGGATTTTACGGTTTAGTTGGAGCAGGGCGTTCTGAAATTATGCAGACTATTTTGGGGTATAGATATGTGGCTGAAGGAGAGGTACAAGTTGATGGAAAACCGTTAAAGCTCGGGAACCCTCATTTTGCCATCCAAGGTGGAGTATTTTACCTTCCTGAAGAACGAAAGCAACAAGGGATATTTCCATATTTAAGTGTTCGTCATAATGTTGGGGTTGCTCTCGGGGAAAAAGTACTTAATGGGGTTGTGGTATCAGCAAAGAAAGAAAAATCAATGACCGAAGAGTTGGTAAAAGTATATTCGGTAAAAACATCTTCAATAGAAACACCGATAAGATTTCTAAGTGGAGGAAATCAACAAAAAGTTATTGTTGGACGTGCAATGTTTTGTTCACCAACCCCAAAAGTAATCATTTTTGATGAACCAACCAAGGGAATTGATGTCATGACGAAAACCGAAATATATAAAATTATGAAAGATCTTGCTGAAAAAGAAAAGATTGGAATAATTTTAGTATCTTCAGAACTTGAAGAATTAATGAGATGTTGTAATCGGCTTATTACTGTTTATCGAGGAAAAATAACTGGTGAATTCGACCCAAGTAAGGTTAAAACCTCAGAAATTATTGCATCAGCAATCAATGTTAATGATATAGAGCAAGTTGCTGCTAAATAATATAGTTTTGGAGTGTTTGAAATGGCACAGAGAGAGAATGTTTCGAAGTTAAGAAAAACGATGGAAATAGTTAGAAAAACACGTTCAATTGGTGTTATTTTTGCGCTTATTGTTCTTGTTATTCTTGCTTCACTTTTGTCGCCTTATTTTTTAAGTGGTTATAATTTACAGGCTTTAACAAGGTCTCTAGCATTTGTCGGAATGATAGCCTTGGGTCAAGCATGTTTATTGCTTATTGGAGAATTGGATTTGTCAGTTGGCGCTATAGCAGGTTTTTGCGGGGTCATTGGTGGAGTGCTCATCATTAACTTAGGGTTTCATCATTGGCTTGCCTTTGGTTTATGTCTCTTATTGGGAGCGGGATGTGGATTTCTTAATGGAGCTTTAGTTGCAAAATTGAATTTGAATTCTTTGGTCGTTACGGTTGGGATGACTGGTGTTTATACCGGTCTCAACCTGGTTATTTCTAAAGGAAGAGCGATAACCGGCATTCCGAAAGCTCTTTATTTCTTAGGCCAAGGTGATTTTTTAGGGATTCCTGCACCTTTTATCATTATGATTGGTGTTGCAGGGGTGGTATTATTTGTTACACAAAATACCATTTTTGGTCGTTATATGTATTCTGTGGGAAATAATCGTGAAGCATCAAAAATACTTGGGATCAGGGTAGAACGAGTCCAGATAATAACTTTCATGATGGCTGGATTGTTTGCTGCCTTAGCTGGTATGATAATGGTGGCGCGTCTTGGCTCCTCCCAACCTGCAATTGGGCAAGAGTGGGTATTACCATCAATTGCTTCTTCGGTTATTGGAGGGGTTTCACCAGCGGGAGGCATAGGAAATCCTGTTGGTGCAGTATTAGGTGCCGTGATAACCGGAGTTATTGAAAATATAATTGTAATTTTTGGTATTTCTCCCTATTGGCAAACTGCAGTAAGCGGAGTGGTGGTCGTTGCAGCCGTATCTCTTGATTCAATTCAAAGAATTTTTTATGAAAGAAAAGTAAAATTATAAACCTTTTTTATTGGTAGAAATGTGTTCAAGAATAAGGCCGAATGACAATTAGGTCTTTCTGGATTTGGTGATTAATTCGGTCTCGCCACTGGTTGAGAAGTGAGGGTACATATGGAGAAATAGTACGAGCCTCATCGCTTAGGGTTTTTTGAGGATGAAAGTTTTGCCAATACCAATGATTAGCGGAGGAGCACTTTTCAGCCATTTCAAAAAGGATTTTTTCATCGTGAAAAGGTGGATAAATGGTGGTACGGATTTCGGCTTGATTTGGATTATTAAGCGCTAGGTCTAAAACCGACTGACAGTTTTTATACCATTTTTCTCCTAAAACCTTTTTATATAGAGAAAAAGGAAGTTTATAGTCGATTCCCCACAGGTCAGCCAAACCAGCTTGAAAAATTTGCTGGAATGGCTGAAAAAGACTTCCATTGGTATCGATTTTGATTAAAAATCCCTTTTGCTTAACTTGTTCCAAAAAGGGAAAAAGATCGGGGGCGTGGATTAACGGTTCACCCCCGGTGATACAAACTGCATCAACCATCCCTTTTCTTCTCAGCAGGAACTCAAGAACAATACTTTCATGAATCTGAGGGAGGGATCCTTTTAAAAATACTAATTCTGGATTGTGGCAATAGGGACAACGAAAATTACAACCGCCAGTAAATAAGACGGTAGCTATCTTCCCTGGATATTCGATATAACTTACTTTTTGCCAGCCACGAAAAATCATAATTTCTTTGTATTGAATAAATTTATTCAGATTCGATCATGGAATTCTAAACCACTAAACTTTCAAATAGTATTTGAAACCACATATTCTTGGCGTTGTTTAAATTCTTCTTGCTTTCCGTGGTTCCAACGTTGAACCGGCCGATAATATCCTACTACCCGAGAGTATACCTCAGTATCAGTTCCACATTCCGGACATTGGAAGATGCGACCGGAAATATATCCATGATTTGGACAGACCGAAAAAGTTGGTGTAACGGTAATATAGGGAACAGTATATTTCTCACAAGCTCGCTTTATAAAGAGCTTGACAGTCTCGGGCTCGGGCGTTTCGGGCATAAAAGCGTGAAATACCGTACCACCCGTATATAAAGCCTGCAAGTCTTTTTGATGATCTAAGGCTTCAAAAGGATCATCAGTATAGTTTACTGGTAAATTGGTACTGTTGGTATAATAGGGCTCATTTTCTCCTGAGGTATAAATATCGGGAAAATGTTTTTTGTCATGCTTTGCCAAGCGGTAACTGGTGCCTTCGGCTGGGGTAGCTTCCAGATTATAGAGATTCCCAGTTTCTTCTTGGAAGTCTGCCAGACATTCTCGCATATACTTGAGAATTTTCAAGGCAAAAGATTTTCCTTCTGGGTCGGCAATATTTTTTCCAATAAAATTAATACAGGCTTCATTCATGCCCACCAACCCAATGGTTGAAAAATGATTTTTGAAGGTCCCCAAGTATCTTTTTGTATAAGGAAGAAGACCGTTTTTCATGTTCCGTTCAACAACTTTTCTTTTTATTTCCAGAGCAGTTTTAGCAATATTCATCTTCGCTTTTAACCGGGCAAAAAAATCTTCCTCGTCCTTACTGAGATAGCCGATTCTTGGCAGATTTATGGTGACAACACCAATTGAACCAGTTTTATCCGCTGATCCGAATAAACCTCCTCCTCGATTACGAAGGACTCTTAAATCAAGTTGAAGGCGGCAGCACATGGATCGAACGTCACCCGGCTTCAGGGAACTAGAAATAAAGTTCTGAAAATATGGGACACCATATTTAGCAGTTAATTGCCAAAGCAGCATAGCATTTTCTGAATCCCAGGGGAAATCAGCAGTAATGTTGTAAGTTGGTATAGGGAAAGAAAAAACTCTCCCTTCAAAGTCGCCTTCCAACATTACTTCGATAAAAGCACGATTGATCATATCCATTTCTTGCTGGTAATCACCATAACAGCCTAAATCCGGTTGTTCTTTACCACCAATAATCACTGGTCTTTCTTTCATATCTTCTGGAACAATCCAATCAAAAGAGAAATTGATGAAAGGTGCTTGGCTCCCCCAGCGAGAGGGAACATTCATGGCAAACACCATTTGTTGAATGAGCTGTTTGGTCATCCGATAATCGAGATGGTCAAAACGAACAAAGGGAGATAAATAAGTGTCTACGGAGTTGAAAGCCTGAGCACCGGCAAACTCCATTTGCATGGTTCCCAAGAAATTTACCATTTGTCCAGTAAGCGCTGATAGGTGTTTAGCTGGACCGGCTGCAACCTTATCCTTAACACCTCCAAAGCCTTCTCGAATAAGTTCTTCTATTGACCAACCTGCACAATAGGCTGTAATACCATAAGAGAGGTCATGGATATGAACATCGGCGTTTATGTGGGCATCTCTTACTTCATCGGGATAAATTCGATTGAGGGTATAGTGGGCCATTACTGAACCAGCAGCATGAAGGACTAATCCTGGATAAGAATAAGTGGTATTGGAATTTTCCTGGGTTCGCCAATCGGCTTTAAGAAGGTATTCTTGGACTATTTTTTCCACATCCACCGCGGCTTGGAGAGCTTCCCGGGCTTCCTGCCTTTTGCGCCGATAAAGAATATAGGCTTTTGAAACCTTTGAATAGCCATATTGAATCAGAGTTTCTTCTACTAAATCCTGTATGGTTTCAATGTCAACAGTGGTGTTCGTTCCAAATTTTTCGAATAGCTGATTGGTAACCACTTGACTCAACTCATTAGGGATTGTTTCAGATGTTTCACCTACCGCTTGAAAAGCTTTGTAAATAGCTCTCTCTATTCTTTTTCGATCAAAGGGAACGATTCGGCCATCCCTTTTTTGCACTTTTTGGGGTGTTAATATATCAACATCAAAAGATTTACTCACAAAAATCCCTCCATATACTTTTTAAGAAATTGATAATAAAAGAAAAAAACAACAAAACTAATTAGTGAACTGAATTAATAAATAGCATTGGTTTGTAGAACTATTGTTTCTCTCCGGTCTTTAAAGTAGTTAAAATTTCCATAAACTGGTCGATATCTCGGAATTCTCGATATACTGAGGCAAAACGGACATAAGCCACCTGGTCTAATTCCTTTAATTTTTCCATAACCTTTTCTCCCACTCGGGACGAGGACACTTCTTCATATCCTTCATCCCGTATCTCTTTTTCGATTAGATCAGTTATGGACTCTAAAATTTCTACAGATATTGGTCGCTTTTCGACTGCTTTTAACATCCCATTCAAAACTTTTTCTCGGTCAAAAATTTCCCTTCTCCCGTCTTTTTTAATAATAACCAACGGTTTCCTTTCTAACCGTTCATAAGTAGTAAACCTTTTTAAACACTTAGGACATTCTCTCCTTCGCCGCACCCCACTTCCTCCGTCGGCAACCCGTGAATCTATTACTCGAGAATCAGGTTCACCACAAACCGGACAATGCATCTTGCACCCCAACATATAGACTTATATTTTGGATACCATACTACATTTAGTATATAATAGCTTTGGGAAAAATCAATATGGAAAATAAAAAATATTCATAGCTTAATCCTGGGGGAAAAACTTTTATTTAAAAATGAACTTTTACACCTAACAGTCTAAGTTACTTGAAATTATTTTGTTTTTCCTGGGTTAATGAATATAATATAGTCTTGGGATTAAGGGAAAGTTTTCAATAAAAAACCTATCAAGATGTTTATGATAGAGATAGTTTTTATAGAGTTTTATTCATTAAAATAAGGATGATATATCAAGGAGATGGATGCCGTTTGAAAGTTGGTATTCCTCGAGGATTGTTGTTTTATCGTTTTTATACCTATTGGACAACTTTTTTAAAGGAATTAGGTGCCGATCTGGTAATTTCTCCACCAACCAATAAGCTCATTATTCAGCGAGGCCTTACCTATGGAGTGGATGAAATATGCTTTCCGGTAAAAGTATTTTTAGGGCACTGTCATTATTTAAAGGATAAGGTTGATTCTCTTTTTGTGCCCCGTATGGTGAGTTTCTGTAAAAATGAATATAATTGCCCGAAAATTCTTGGTTTACCCGATGTCGTTAGAAATCTCTTCAATATTCCCCAGGAAAGAATAATTGATGATGAAATCAATATGAGAGACCGGGGTTTTATTGGGTGGCGACAAGGTTTTATTGAAATAGGGAAGCGATTTACCTCGAATGTCAGAAAAATAAACCACGCTCTTCAAATTGCTGAAGAGGCTCATTTTCAGTACCGAAAAAAAATTGCTAATGGATATTTTCCTGAAAATTTGATTGATAACCATCCAATGTTAACCTCTTATCAGGAAAAAATTCTTTTATTAGGCCATAGTTACCTGATCAATGATAGTTATATTAACATGAATATTCTTCATAAAATGAATACTATGGGTTATTCAATTGTTACCAGTGATATGATAGATAATAAGGAGATCCGAAAAGCTTTAAAAAAAATTCCTAAACCCAGCTTTTGGACGATTTCCAATGAAGTATTAGGCAGCGCGCTCTATTCAATATACCAAAAAGATCCGGCTATAAAAGGATTCGTTCATTTAGTATCTTTTGAATGTGGTCCCGATTCGCTGGTTGGTGAACTCATCGAGCGGTGGTTAAAAAGAGAGGTTTATTCTATTCCTTACCTGCGCCTTGAGATTGATGAACATACTGGCGAGGCTGGTTTGATAACTCGTTTGGAAG
>NZ_DAOLQM010000046.1:0-2069 GCF_035418125.1 Atribacter sp.
CTGCTTCGCTCACCAACTCATCTCCCAAGGGATCAGGATAGGGATTTTGATAGACTATTCTCGAAATCCCAGCATTAATAATCATTTTAGCACAAAGCGAACAGGGTTTGTGCGTACAATATAAAATCGATTCCTTGGTACTCACTCCATGAAGAGCTGCTTGTATTATAACATTTTGTTCAGCATGTAACCCTCGACAGAGTTCCTGTTGACTTCCGGAAGGAATTTGCCGCTTCCCTCGCAAACAGGTTTCCAAAGTGCAATGAACTAATCCACTGGGAGCACCGTTATAACCAGTGGCCAGAATCCTTCGATCAAGAACCAGCACCGCTCCAACTTTTCTTCTTAAACAGGTCGACCGAGTGCTGACCAACTCGGCAATTGACATAAAATATTCATCCCAATCCGGTCGTGTGTTCATTGCTTTTCATAATCCGAGATTTTATTGATACGTCTCAGGTGTCGACCCTCGATAAATTCTGATTTTAACCAAACTTGAACAATTTCCTGGGCTAGACCCTTTCCAATCACTCGTCCTCCGAGAGTGAGAATATTTGCATTATTATGTTCTCTTGACGCTCTTGCTGAAAAAGTATCATGACAGTTGGCTGCTCGAATTCCATGAACTTTATTGGCAGCTATTGAGACACCAACACCGGTTCCGCAACAGATAATTCCTCTTTCGCACTTTCCCTTGGCTACATCTTTAGCTAAGGGAAATGCGATATCAGGATAATCAATCATTTCAGGGCTATTAGTCCCATAATCAATCACTTCATATCCTTGTTCTATTAAAAAATTTTTCAAATCTTCCTTGAGTTCAAAGCCTCCATGATCGCAACCCAAAGCTATTTTCATCGTCTATTAGAACCTCCTTTTAAAAGGATACTCTTAAAACCCTTGTTTTGTCTACCCCAACAGTGTTTATAAGTTTAAAAATATCATGAAATCTCTTTTTTTCACACTCATCTCCACCTTCTCCCATTAAGTGAGAAGGAAGTATTAATTCTTTTTTTCTTTTTTCATCTCTCTTCTAGTAGAAAAAGATTAAGGTGTGGAAGTATCTTTTTAATAATTTCTCTTTCTTGGAGGAATGTGGTGGGAAAAGTGTCTTTCTTTTTTTCCCCTACTCAATTTCGTCTAAAAACTGTAGCTCGAGGTCTTTTTTGATAATCAAAAATGACATGATCTTTTTTAAAATGGGTTTTTAAAGAAAGATCTGCAATGGCTTCAACTTGAGAAGGATCATGTTCGATATAAAGGTAACCCTGGCTTTTCAAGTAAGGGGATGATTCATTCAAGGTTCGATAGATGAGGTCCAAGCCTTCTGAACCCGAAACCAACGCATCTTTTGGTTCATGAAGTCGTATCTCAGGAGACAGGGTATTCCATTCTTCTTCTTTAACATAAGGTGGATTTGACAAAATGAAATCAAATTGTAGTTCATCAGTAGTTTGGATTTCATTAAACAAATCTGATTGCCATACTGATATTCTTTCTTCTAAGCCCAATTTTTGGGCATTATGTTGAGTCAAATCACAGGCTAATTTTGATCGATCAATGGCAACTACCTGTACTTTGGTCAGCCAATATGCAACGGTTAAACCAATTACGCCTGAACCACAACAAAGATCACACAACTTGACTGGTTGGTTTTCATAGCGAGATCTGATGGTAATAATTGCTTCCTCCAACCAAGATTCAGTATCCAACCTTGGTATAAAAACTCCTTTCTCTAAATAAAATTGGAGAGAAAAAAACTCCCATTCTTTGAGTATGTATTGAAGAGGAACTCCGTCAAGTCGTTCTTTTATCATGATATTGAGCTTTTCAATCTTTTCAACTGACAAATCTTGATCCCAATAAAGATAAATATGTGAAGGTGAAGCAGAAAGAACTCCAGACAACAAAAAACGAGCTTCTCGGGAGGCTCCGGGTAAGTTATGTTTACGTAAAGTGAGAACCAGATTGCTCCAAACATCTCTCACTTTTGACATGAGTTATCCCACTTTCTCCAACATTCTCATTCTTTCCTCAGCTGCCAGGGATTCGATGACTTCATTGAGATC
>NZ_DAOLQM010000046.1:2169-11079 GCF_035418125.1 Atribacter sp.
TGGCAGGTAACCATCATGCCGGAAGGAAGGTGGGTAATCCGCACTGCTGAATCGGTGGTATTAACACTTTGCCCTCCATGGCCGGATGAACGATAAACATCAATGCGTAAATCTTCCGGATTGATATCGATGTCGACATCTTCCGCCTCAGGGAGAACTGCTACAGTTACAGTTGAAGTGTGTATTCTCCCACCAGCTTCGGTTATTGGAACTCTTTGCACTCGATGAACTCCGCTTTCATATTTGAATTTGCTATAGGCACCATCACCCTCTATGGCAAAAATAATTTCCTTGAAACCACCGAGCTCGGTTGGGTTAGTACTCATGACTTCGCACTTCCAACCCTGATTTTCAGCATAACGGGAATACATTCTAAAGAGGTCAGAGACAAAAAGTGCAGCTTCCTCTCCACCGGTTCCCGCTCGTATCTCAACCAGAGTATTTCTTTTATCATTAGGATCGCGGGGAATAAGTAGATATTTAATCTCCTCTTCCAGCTCAATCAGCTTATTTTCTAATGCTTTAATTTCTTCTTCTAAGAGCTCACGTAAATCCGCGTCTTGCTCAGTTTTGAGAAAATTTCTATCTTCTTCTAAATTTTTTTGAGCTGCTTGATATTCTTGGTATTTCTTAGCAGTTTCTTCAATTTCAGAAATAGCTTTAGTGAGTTGTCGATAGCGTTGTAAATCTTGAGTAATTTGGGGATCTGATAATAAATGGGTGAGCTCAAGATATCGGCTATTTAACTCCTCAGCTTTATTTTGCCACATACTAACACTCCTCTTTAAGGCTTCCTTTTAAAGCTGCCACAGCAACTTCTAACTGTGAATCGTCCGGTTCCTGGGTGGTAATTCTTTGAAGGAGCAAACCAGGCAAGGCTAATATATTAGCCAAACCACGATCCTGATATTTTGACAAAAGGCGAATGGCTTCATAAGCCAATCCTGCAACAATTGGAATGAGAGCAATTCGGCTAATGATTCTGGTTATTATCCCGGGACGACCTAAAAAAGAAAAAATAAAAATGCTGATAATCATAACGATCATTAACCAATTGGTTCCACAGCGGGGATGATGGGTGGTATATTTTCGAATATTTTCGAGAGTAAGCTCCTGACCATTTTCAAAAGCAAATATAGTTTTATGTTCTGCTCCATGGTACTCGAAAATTCTTTTAATATCTTTCATTCGAGAAATAATATAGAGATACAATAAAAAAATTGTTACTCGAATAAGCCCTTCGATAATATTGTAGAGGATTGTTGAATGAATATAATGATCAATCCGAGAGGTTAAAAAAGTTGGAAGTGCTATAAACAATCCTACAAATAACCCAAAAGCCAACAACATGGCGATGCTAAGGTCAAAAGCCGATAATTTTTCCTCCTCTTCATCCATAGCTAAAGTTGCTGACAGAGACAAAGCTTTCAATCCGATGATGAGTGAATCAACCATATTGACAACACCACGAATAATCGGTAAAGCAAAAAATTTATTGGTTTTTGATAAAATCGGTTTCTCTTTAATATCGGTCACTATTGTACCGTTGGGTTTCCTAACCGCAATTGAAATTTTCCAAGGGCTTCTCATCATCACTCCTTCAATAATTGCTTGCCCTCCTACATTGTGCCTTTCATTCTTTTCGGGTTTTATCTTTTGCTCCACGGATGTCCACATCCTTTATCCCCTTCGGGGCAGATTCCGGTTGCACACGGCGGACCGGCGCTTTCAAAAATAATTGGTGATAATTCCTTTAAAATTTTAAATATTGCGGTGGCAATCATCCTTATTTCCCATTGAGATCGACTACAAAGCCGAAGCTTTAAAATATGGAGATATTCACGGGCATTGGCCGTTAATATAATTTGGCTGGTAATAGCCTGTGGTAATATATAACGAGCGTCTTCTTCTGCTATTCCCATTTTAATCATTTCTTGATATATATCGGAACTTTTCTGTATCTGCTCCCGAAAATGATCAAATAAGGTTTCATCTTCTTTAATTGAAGGCGGAATGACAAATTCTGGATTTTTAAAATGAATATATCGTTGGCTTTGTTGAGAGTAGGAAGCTAAGCGATGACGAACCAACTGATGTGAAGCAGCTCGGGAAATTCCCCCAATTAAAAAGGTAAAAGAAGCGTGTTCTAAAACCGATTCATGGCCACGGGCTACGATTTCTCGTATAAGTTTTTGAGCTTTTTCTAATGTTATGTCTTCGTCATAACTTCTTCGATAGCAGAGACGTGCAGCTCTTGCAATGGTTAGCTCAGGATTCGGTGTTGAGCTTATAAGCGTTACCTTCATACCCCTACTCCTTTTATAAACAATGATGAGTGATTAGTATCTGGTGATGAGTTTGAATTTCACTCTCATCGTATTTTACTCTACTTGAGGAAGAAGTAATTTACAAAAGGACTCCTCCTTAAGTTGTTCTTTGTTGTTATTCCCTTTTTCCATGATGTAAAGGGATTGGGGTGAGAGAGAAAATTTTTTATTCTCATTCTCATCTTGCGTCACGATGCAGTACAAATAGCAATCTAACGCTTATGGAGGTCATTGTTCAATACCTTTTAGCTCGTCATTGCTTTTTTATTCCAATAAAAAAAGGGAGTATGTAAATTATACACACTACCCTTTTTTATTCATTTCGTAACTAAAGCTAAAAATTGTCGCCGTATTTTGCCCGGAATTTCTCAACTCGACCAGCAGTATCGATTAATTTTTGCTGTCCAGTAAAGAATGGGTGACAGCTGGCACAAATTTCTACTCTTATTTCCGGTGTTTTGGTAGAACGAGTTACAAAGCTATTCCCACAAGCACAAACAACTCGTGTCTTTTTATAATTGGGATGAATATCTTTTTTCATTGTTATCACCTCACCCAATTCCGTTTTAAGTATATAGGTATCAAAAATTGATTTAAAAAAAGGTAATAATTCATTGGTACCTTTTATACATCAGGAATTGAAGAATGAACAAAAATGATTTAAAAACGCTGGGTATTATATCACATACTGATTTTGAGTGTCAAAATTAACGGGAGTTTTTCAACACATGATCAATCATTTTCAAAAATTCTCGATTTGATTTAGTATTTTTCATACGGTCGATAACCATTTGAGCTCCTTCTTGTTGGTCAACATTGGCTAAAAGCTTTCTCAACATCCAAATTCTTTCTAAATCATTTTGTTTAATCAGCAGCTCTTCTTTTCGTGTCCCTGATCGATGGATATCAATGGCTGGAAATATTCTACTTTCCGATAAAGCCCGGCTAAGATGAAGCTCCATGTTTCCGGTTCCCTTAAATTCTTCGTAAATGACTTCATCCATACGGGATCCGGTTTCAACCAGTGCGGTTGCTAAAATGGTCAGACTCCCACCTTCTTCGATATTCCGAGCAGCTCCAAAAAATCTTTTTGGCCAATGGAGAGCTGAAGAATCAATTCCACCTGAAAGGGTTTTTCCAGTATTGGGAACGACCAAATTATTGGTTCGTGCCAACCGGGTTATACTGTCAAGCAAAATGACAACATCCTTCCCCTCTTCTACCAATCGTTTTGCCCTTTCCAAAGTAAGTTCTGCAACACGAATATGATTTTCCGGTTTTTGGTCAAAAGTTGAGGCAATAACATAACCCTTCACCGAGCGTTCCATTTGGGTAACTTCTTCAGGACGTTCGTCGATCAATAAAACAATCAGAACAACGTTGGGGTAGTTGGTAGTAATCCCATTGGCTATTTTTTCCAACAATACGGTTTTTCCAGCTTTTGGTGGTGCTACAATAAGACCTCGCTGCCCTACACCAATAGGAGAAAAAAGATCGATGATTCTTGTAGAAATTTCATTGGGTGTAGTTTCTAATACAAACTGGAGATTGGGAAAAATTGGGGTTAAATTTTCAAAAAGGGGTCTTTTTTTGGCTTGCTCTGGATCTTCATCGTTAATAGCTTCAATTCGAAGCAGGGCATAATATCTTTCCCCTTCTTTTGGTGGTCTTACCTGTCCGGCAACTTTATCACCACTACTCAAAGCAAAACGTTTGATTTGTGATGGTGAAACGTAAACATCGTTTTCGCTGACAGTAAAATCATCTGAAGTTCGGAGAAAACCATATCCTTCGATAGTGATTTCTAAAATACCTTCGCTGAAAATATAACCTTTCGATTCAGTCGCCTTTTTTAATATTTCAAATATCAGTTCGCTTTTTCTCTTTCGACTATAGCCAACTATACCCATTTTTTGGGCAATATCTCCCAGTTCGTTATTGGATTTGATTTTTAGTTCTCCTAAGGAAAACTGCAATTCCGCTCTGGTTTTTTCTTTTTCAGGTTCTTTTTCTAACTCTTTTTCCTCTAATTCTAAATCAACTTGATTGCTGTCTGTACTCAATGCAATTGTACCTCCTCGTTTTTCTCAAAGACATCTTTGGATTAGAAATAATGCTTGGCGTATCGATGTGTAAATCCAAGAAGCAGTAATTTCAAATAGCTGGTAAGAATATTTTAATAAAATATTTGGCTTAAACCTCTATTTTTTAAGAAATTTCCTTGCTATATCCACGTGTTCGGGTAAATCGATATCAAACTTGATTTCTGGATAAGGAGTAATGATAGCTAAACCTTTCATTTCTAAAATCTTTTCCACTCGATCTTCAATATCTTTGACTGATAGTTTTTTAAAAATATATTTAAAAATAATATTCAAACCTAATATTCTGGCAATCATAAAAGGACTTTTGCGGTTTCTGATGACCTGAGAAATAAATTCTCTCTTTTTTTGAACCAGAGTGGGATCGATAAGTAACATATTACCACCGCCAAAAGAACCTTCAACCAATTTAGCAAAAGTTCTTTTTGATTGGCCAAACTTTTTTTGATACACTTCCTTCCGAACAATTGGATAATAAAAATCAGCAGGTTGTTTGCTGCATCTGAGAAAGAAATCCTCTATCATCTCACCTTTAATGAGAGGGATATCACTTGAAATTACCAGCACCTTTTTTTCGGGTTTGAGGTAATCAAGACCTTTTAACGTGCTTTCAAAAGGATCATTTCCAGGAGGAACAACTTCTTCAACCGACTTACCTATCCGGGATTTCAGCTCTTTGACGGGTCCAACAACAATGATTCGCTTAATTGAGGAAACCTCTTTGAGGGCTTCTATTACATACTCTATCATAAATTTATTATGAATGACAAGTAGTGATCGGTTATTCACACCAAATTTTTTTAAAAATTCTTGATTACTATCTCCACCCGCTAATATGATGGCATCAGTCATGGTTCTTCCCCTCCCTCTTTGACAATTATTGGATTACTATCAACTTTATAAATCGTTGTCGACCACCGAGAATGAATTCCTTTTTGGTTCAGTCTCTTGACAATATCAACAGCTTTTTCTTGATTTGGTGCAACACCTATGATCGATGAACCGCTTCCGGTCATAAAAACCGAAGAACATCCCATTTGTTCTAAAGTTTTTTTATATTCAGCAAATTCTGGCATGCGTTTATAAACAATTTTTTCAAAGTCATTCCAGATATATTTTTCTATCTGGCTTGGATTAAAGTCAATTAAAAAATTCTTCACCGAAGGCAAATTCTGGCAATTTTGTTGCTCTTGTTCAATATCCCATTCTCGGTATGCCCAACTGGTATCAATACCCACTTTTGGAAAAACCAGAACAATATATTTTTCCGGTGGCTGATGAAGAGGAATAACTTTTTCGCCTTTCCCACTTATTATTGCAAAGGGGTAACCAGTTGTAAAGAAAGGAATATCAGAACCGAGTTTTGCTGATAATTCAATTAGTTTCTCATTTTCGAAAGATAATTGTAGTATTTCATTCATTTTTTTTAATAAGTTTGCTACGTTGCTGCTAGCACCTCCCAAACCACTAGAAGGAGGAATATTCTTAATTATTTTAACACCGAAATACCGCTCTTTAATGTGGGGATTTAATTCACGCAGGAGATGAAATAAACGCCCAAGCAAACTTTTCTTCCCAGTCGGTATTTCATAATTACATTGAATTTCATCACAATTTTGGTTGTTAAAATAAAAATCAATAATATCATAAAAATTGATAAGTTGCATTACCGATAATATATCATGATATCCATCCGTACGTTGTTGACCAATTTTTAAAAACCAATTTATTTTTGCATAAGAACGGAATCGATAAATAGTGTCGTTTTTCATTTGGGGATCTTTCCAGGATTTTTACATTGGAGTTGAGGCCGGAGTACAATATCTCTGAGCTTTGTTGATGAAGTTTTCAATAATCTTCTCAGGAAATGCCTCAATATTAATTTTTTGTAAATCGGTGTATTTTTGAATCGTTTTTTTCATGTTTGTGCTGTTTCCCCGCACAATAATTCTCTTTTTACTTAGCTCCGATGGATTTAACAAATTTGATTTTGCTAAATATTCTTTTACTTCTTGAGCAGTTGCTATTGCTGGATTAATAATTTCAAACGTAGTTTCAGCAATATCTTGAAAAAAAGATGATATTAAAGCAAAATGGGTACAACCCATAATGATGGTATCAAAATTTTCTTGTTGAAAACCAATCAGCTGAGTATGAATCCATTTTCTCCAATCATCGGTTTGATGCAGTCCTTTTTCAACCGCTTCAACAAATTCCGGCCAAGCTTCCTCTTTAACGGTAATGGAAGAATGAATTCTTTGTAAATGCTTTTGGAAAGTACTACTTTTTACAGTTGCTGAAGTCGCTAACACAACGACCTTGCCGGTTTTGGTTTTCCTTACAGCTTCTCTGGAAGCAGGATCTATAATACCAATAATTGGAACTTGAAACAAAGCTGACAGTTCCTCCAGGCAGTTTGAGCTGATTGTTCCGCAAGCGGTTATTATAAGCTTTGCTTTTAAATTCTCATTCAAGTAGGAAACCAATGAAGAAACAATATGAATCAGTTCATTTTTAGCCTTTTCTCCATAAGGAAAATGAAGAGGGTCAGCGACGTAAACTATTTCTTCCGATGAAAGCAACTGATCTAAAGCAATGACCATGCTGAGTCCTCCGACACCGGAATCAATCACACCAATAGGATTTGAATTACTACCCAAAAGTCTTCTCTCCAATTCTTTGGTTTTGATGATACTTTTGTGCCGCTTGAACAAAGCCATAAAAAAGAGGGTGAGGTCGATTAGGACGGGATTTAAATTCAGGATGAAATTGGACTCCGACAAACCAGGGATGATTGAAGAGCTCAACCATTTCAACAACTTGAAACTCTGGATTAAACCCTACCATAATCATTCCTGATTTTTCTAATTGGTGTATATATTCAGAGTTTAATTCATAACGATGGCGATGTCGCTCCATAATCTCTTCCTGTTGATATAGTGAGTAGCTTTTTGTATTGGTTTTCAGCTGGCATCGGTAATTTCCCAACCTCATGGTACCACCTAAATCTTTTTTAGTCCGCTGATCGGGTAAAAGATGAATAATCGGAAAAGGTGTTTCGGGATTAAACTCAGTTGAATGAGCACCAACCATTCCAGCAGCATTACGAGCAAATTCGATCACTGCCGTATGCATTCCTAAACAGATTCCAAAAAAGGGAATGTTATTTTCCCGTGCGTACCGTGCAGCAATAATTTTTCCTTCTATTCCTCTTTTTCCAAAACCTCCCGGAATTAATACACCATCGAGCTCTCCAAGGTACTTCTCTACATTCTGTTCTTGAATTTTTTCAGCTTCAATTGGTTTAATGCAAACCTTTACTCCCAAGGCTCCTCCACCATGTTTTAGTGACTCGTTGATACTTAAATAGGCATCCTTCGATTCTATGTACTTCCCGATAATCCCAATATTGATTTTCTGGTTGGGGTTTTTCATTCGAGATATAATTTCTGACCAATCATGGAGATCAACTTCTGCAGCATTTAGTTGAAGCTTATTAATGATGAGATTGCCAACTCCTTTTTCCTCCAAAGTAATCGGGACATCATAAATTGATTCGGCATCAAGAACGGGAATGATGGCTTCCTTTTCAATATCACAAAAAAGTGCAATTTTAGATATAACTTCTCGGGTCATAACATGAGAAGAACGACAAATTATCATGTCGGGTTGGATTCCAATGCTTCGTAATTCTTTAACGCTGTGTTGTGTGGGCTTGGATTTAAGCTCTCCGGCAGCATCGAGAAAGGGAACGAGAGTGACGTGTATATACAAGCAATTGGATTTTCCAATATCATTCTTGATTTGGCGAATAGCTTCCAAAAATGGGAGTGATTCAATATCACCAACTGTACCGCCAATCTCAACAATTGAAACATCAGCTTGACATTCTTCCCTGAGACGAAATATTTCTTCTTTTATCTGGTTGGTAATATGAGGAATAACTTGAACAGTAGCTCCTAAGTAATCCCCATGACGTTCGCGAGCAATTACCGAACTATATATCTTTCCGGTTGTTACATTACTTGATTTCGATAACTCTTCATCGATGAAGCGTTCATAATGCCCAAGATCAAGGTCGGTTTCTCCCCCATCCTGTGTAACAAAAACTTCACCGTGTTGATAGGGATTCATAGTCCCGGCATCAACATTAATATACGGATCGAACTTCTGCATGGTTATTTTAAGTTGTCGACTTTTTAAAATTCGACCTATTGATGATGCTGTAATCCCCTTTCCTAATGAGGAAGTGACTCCTCCGGTAATAAAAATAAATTTTCCTTCCTTACCATTCATACTAATCGACCTTCCCTACATCGTTTCTGGTGCCGAAATACCCAATAAATCCAGTGCATTTTTGAGCACCTGTCGAGTTGCACGGCATAAATTAAGTCGAAAAGCCGTTAACTCTAAATTTTCTTCGTCTAAAATTCGGTTGTTATTATAAAAAGTATGAAATGAACCTGCTAAATCTGTCACAT